>NZ_CP178449.1:4257500-4494922 GCF_050368855.1 Azonexus sp. IMCC34842
TGCATTTCGCTGCCGAAATCCCGCTTGAACTGCGCTTCTCGCGCCTCGACCGCGCCTCGGCGGTCGATGTCGCCTGCGACGCCGGCTCCATCCCGGTCGCCCCGGAAATGCCGGTGCTGATGCGCCAGTGTCTCGAGGGGCGCGGCGACGCGGCCGCGTTGCAACGATTCGGCAGCTTGTGGCAGGCGCGGGTGCGCTGCCTGTTGCTGGAGCATGGCGACGACCCGCAGGTATTTACGGTCCGACCGGCCAGCGCAACCGGGCAAGACCTCGCCTGAGTGCCGCCGGCGGAGAGGGCGCTGCCCTCTCCGGTTTACAGCGACCTGACCTTGACCGACTTGCCCTTGATCTTGCCGGCGCCCAGCTTGCGCACGGTGTCGCGGGCGACGTTGCGGGCGACGGCGACGTAGCTGGTTTGATCGGTGACGGTGATCTTGCCGACCTGCTCGCGGGTCAGGCCGGCTTCACCGGCCAGGGCGCCCATGATGTCGCCGGGCCGGATCTTGTCCTTGCGGCCGCCGAGGATCAGCAGCGTCACCATCGGCGGGATCAGCGGCGTTTCGTCAGCCGCCGGCAGGTCGCCGAGCTGATGCGTTTCCAGCTTGCAGCCGGTCACCTCGGCAATCGCCGCGACGCGCCGGCGGTCGTTCGGGCTGAACAGACTGAGCGCCCAACCGTCCTGATCGGCGCGGCCGGTGCGGCCGATGCGGTGGATGTGGATTTCCGGATCGGGCGTCACGTCGACGTTGATCACCGCTTCGAGTTGCGCGATGTCGAGGCCGCGCGCCGCGACATCGGTCGCGACGAGCACCGAAACGCTGTTGTTGACGAACTGGATCAGCACCTGGTCGCGCTCGCGCTGTTCCAGGTCGCCGTTCAGGGTCAGGGCGTGGATGCCGTTCTCGCGCAGCACGTTGAGCAGGTCGCGGCACTGCTGCTTGGTGTTGCAGAAGGCCAGCGTGCTGACCGGGCGGTAATGCTTGAGCAGCGTGGCGACGGCGGCCAGCCGCTCCTCGTTCTTGACCTCGTAGAAGCGCTGGCGGATCTTGCTTTCGGCGTGCTGTTCGAGCAGCTTCACTTCCTGCGGCTGCTTGAGGAACTGCTTGGCCAGCTGGGCGATGCCTTCCGGATAGGTGGCCGAGAACAGCAGGGTCTGGCGCTTGGCCGGGCAGCGCTTGGCGACGTAGGCGATGTCGTCGTGAAAGCCCATGTCGAGCATGCGGTCGGCTTCGTCGAGGACCAGCGTGGTCAGTTCGTCGAGTTTCAGGTAGCCGCGTTCCATGTGATCCATGATTCGGCCGGGCGTGCCGACCACGATATGGACGCCGTTTTCCAGGCTGTTCGCCTGGTTGCGCAGGGTCGAGCCGCCGACCAGCGAGAGCACCTTGATGTTCTCTTCGAAGCGCGCCAGCCGGCGGATTTCCTGCGTTACCTGGTCGGCCAGTTCGCGGGTCGGGCAGAGCACCATCGCCTGCACGGCGAAGCGCGCGGTGTTTAGCTTGGTCAGCAGGGGCAGCGCGAAGGCGGCGGTCTTGCCGCTGCCGGTCTTGGCCTGGGCGATCAGGTCGTGCCCGGCCAGGGCCAGCGGCAGGCTGGCCGCCTGGATCGGCGTCATCGTCAGGTAATTGAGCTGGCTCAGGTTGGCCAGCATGGCCGGTGCCAGGGGCAGTTCGCTGAAGGCTTGCCCGGCGGCGGGTTGTTGGTTCTCGGTGTCGCTCACGGTGCGGCTCAGGGCTTGCGTTTGCGGGCAGCCGGCGAGAGCGGCTTGCGGCCGGTCGGCATCGGTTTGCGCTGGCGTTGGCCGGGCCGCTGCAGCGACTTGTCTTCCGGCTTCGGCTTCGGCACCAGCAGGTTCTTGGCGGTGCTGGCGGCGGCTGCGCGGTGGGCCAGCATGGCGGCCCGCAGTTCGTCGGTCGTCAGGACGACCGGGGCGCACAGGGCCGCCGGGGTATAGATCGACAACTGGTCCTTGATGCTGAACAGGCGTTCGTCGTTCGGCGCCTTGCGCGGCAGGTTCTCGATGATCTGCTGGGCGGCCGGACTCAGCGCCAGGCGGCCGTCGACGCTGCAGATCAGGTCGTGCACGGCGAGTCGGGAGATGGCTTCGGCCAGTTTGGCCTCGGCCGGAATGTTGTCGTTGATCAGGTCGATCGCCGCCATGATTTCGACCAGCTCGGCCGGGCGCCGCTTGGAAGAAAGGGCCGTGGCCAGCAATAGGAGGGCGTCAACATCATGGATTGGGTGCATGGAAATAAGCTTTGTCGTTCGGAGTCTGGGGGGCGGGCGGCGGAAAAACGGCCCGGCGGGCGCTTGCTGCTGCGTGAGGAGTGTAGTGTACGCTGTTAACCGGCAAAAGCGCGCTAAGGCACTGAAAATATTGGTGCTGTTGGCTCAACCGGCACGTTCGATGGCGGCCCGGAGACGCTGGATGGTGGCCTCGAGCGGGGCGTTTTTCGCCACCTCGAGGCCGAGGTCGCGGGCGATGGCATTGACCTTGGCCGGGTTGAGCGGAATGCCGCCGCGGTCGATCGCGGCAATCAGCCGGCGCGCCTGCTCGATCTCGGAAGGGGGCGGCGGCGCTGCCGGGAGCAGGCTTTTCAGCCAGTCGATAAAGCCTTTCGGGCGGCGCGGTCGCATAAACTTGCTCATCGTCAAAAGGCCAAGGATACTTCGGCCAGCCCGCCTGGAGAACGCCAGGCGTTCTGCCGCAGTGCAATCGAATGTTCCGGATCGGGACAGAGGAGAATTCAGTGGAAGACTTGTTGCCCGCCATCGAAATGGAGTCCGCACCCAATCCGCAGTTTTCGGTGATCTGGCTGCACGGCCTCGGCGCCGACGGCTCCGATTTCGTGCCGGTGGTGCCCGAGCTGGGCCTCGCGCCGACGCCCGGCGTGCGCTTCATCTTTCCCGATGCGCCGGCCATACCGGTGACCTGCAATGGCGGCTACGTGATGCCAGCCTGGTACGACATCATTTCGCTGGACAGCACCAGCCGGCGGATCGACGAGGCCGGCATTGTCAATTCGCGGACGGCGATCCGCCGCCTGATCGCCCGCGAGAACGCGCGCGGCATTCCCTGCGAACGGATCTTTCTCGCCGGCTTTTCGCAGGGCGGCGCGGTCGCCTACACGACGGCGCTGACCCATCCCGCGCCGCTGGCCGGCCTGATCGCGCTGTCCACCTACCTGCCGACAAGCGACTTGGTCGAACGCGAGGCGACCGCGGCCAATCGGGCGATACCGGTATTCGCCGCGCACGGCAGTCAGGACGACGTGGTGGCCCCGGCGCTCGGCCGGGCGGCGCGCGATTTCCTGGTTGAACGCGGCTACGCCGTGGCATGGCAGGAATACCCGATGCCGCACTCGATCTGTCTGGAAGAGATCGCGGCCATCGGCCAATGGCTGAACGGGCGGCTCGGGTGAGCGATGTCGTGATGAGCCGGGCGGCGCTGGCCGAGGCGGAATTGCCGCTCTACGCCGGTCTGCCGCTCGAGCGGGTGCGCCTGGTCGTCTCGGCGGAATTGGCGGCGGAAGCGCAGGCGGCGCTGCTGGCCGCCGACGCCATCGGCTTCGATACCGAGTCGAAACCGACTTTCCTGAAAGGCGAAGTGTCGACCGGCCCGCATCTCGTCCAGCTCGCCACCGATACGCATGCCTACCTTTTCCCGATTGCCCGGGCCAGCGACCACACCGTGCTGCGGGCGATTCTCGAGTCGGCCACGGTATTGAAAGTCGGCTTCGGCCTCGGCAACGATCGCAGCGCCCTGAAATCGCGCCTCGGCATCACCCTCGGCAAGGTCCTCGACCTCGGCGAAACGTTGCGTGGGCCGGGCCACAAGGGCACGGTTGGAGCAAAGGTGGCGGTGGCGCATTTTTTCGGCCAGAAACTGCAAAAATCGAAGAAGACCGGCACCAGCAACTGGGCCAACCGCAATCTCACCGAACGCCAGCTGCTCTACGCCGCCAATGATGCCCACGTCGCGCTCCAGCTCTACCGCGCCTGGTTGAGCAGCGAGGGCCTGACCGGCTGAGCGGCCGTTTCCGTTCGATCATTTCCTGTTCAGAAAGACCGCCGCATGGCTGATTCACTTCCCCTCCTTTCGCTGCTCGAAACCCGCGTGCTCGGCACCCTGGTCGAAAAACAGCGCACCGTACCCGATACCTACCCGCTGTCGCTCAATGCACTGGCTGCCGGCTGCAACCAGAAAACCAGCCGCCACCCGGTGCTCGAAGCGACCGAGCCGGAACTGCTGGCCGCCATCGAAACGCTGAAAGAGGCGGGCCTAGTCGGCGAAGTCACCGGCGGCCGGGTGGTCCGCTTTGCCCACCACATGGAGCGGACGCTGCGCCTGCCGACCCAGTCCTCCGCCTTGCTGGCGGTCCTGATGCTGCGCGGCCCGCAAACGGCCGGCGAGTTGCGCCTGAACTGCGACCGGCTGCACAAGTTTGTCGACATTTCCTCGGTCGAGTCCTTTCTCGAGGAACTAGCCAACCGGGCCGCCGGCGGTCTGGTGGTCGAACTGCCGCGCTTGCCCGGCTCACGGGAGAACCGCTGGGCGCATCTGCTGAGCGGCGAGCCGAGCAGCGAGGCGCCGGCCGTCGGAGTACGGGCCGGCACGGCGGGTCAGGACATCGACGACCTGAAGGCGCGGGTCGACACGCTGGAAGCCGAGCTCGCCGAGTTGCGCGCCATGCTGCTCGGCCTGAAGGCCGAGCTCGGCGGCTAACCCAGGCTAGTCGGCCAGTTCGATCTGGCCGTTAATCGTCGTCGTGACCAGGCTTTCGCCGGCTTCGATCGGCAGCGGTTCGGCCTCCGCCTTCATCATCGCCCGGCTGGCGCGGAACATCGGCATCGGCGGGTTGGCGCCACTCTGCTGGATGTTGAGTTGCTTGACCTTGTAGGCTTTGCCGAATACCTCGGCGACCAGCTTGGCGCGACTCTGGAAGGCGCGAATCGCCGCCCGCGTCGTCTCGTCCTCGGTCGCCAGCCGCGTCGCCGGTGACGGTTGCTGGACCAGATTGCCGACCGCCAGGCGCATCTGCTGCAATTTGCCGAGCAGGTCCGAGACGCTGGCCTGGTCTTTCGATTCCAGCACGATTTCCGAGCGCATCCGCCAGTTCTCGATTTTCTGGTTCTGGCCATAGACCGGGTAGGTGTGCTGCTGGCCGCTCTTGGCCGCGATGCCCGGCTTGCTCTTGATCAGCTTGAGCGCCTCGGCAATATCCTGATTGACCCGGCGCGCCAGTTCGGCCGGGTTGCTGCCGCTGGCTTCGGCGTAGACCGTCGCGCTGATCATGTCGTTGGCGGCCGGCAGGCTGGCCCCGGCGGCGAGTTCGATGGTCGTCCCGGCCTGGGCGGCACAGGCAAGCAGGGCGGAGGTCAGCAGGGCAAGGGTGGTTTTCATCAGGCAGTTCTCCGGTTGTTCAGTTCGATAACGAAACGATGTGGCGTAGTGCCACGGATTTGCGTTGCTTCCCCCAATGCCCCGTTTCAGCGGCCGCGCGGCTTGCCCGCCGCATTGGCGACCGGCTTGGCGGTGCGCCGCGCCGGTCCGGCGGCCGGGGCATCGAAGCCGACCCAGTTGCCGGGCACATTCTTCGGCTTGCGCCCGCCGGCGACCTTCGGCTTTTTCGGTTTCTTGACCAGTTGACCGGCGCCGTTGGTCATCGGCACGCGATGATCCGGCTCGAAACCGGGCTCTTCCTCGCGCTCCAGTGTCTTCTTGGTCAGCGTTTCGATGGCGGCGAGCAGTGGCGCCTCGTCGGCGCAGACCAGCGAGATCGCCTCGCCGGTGGCGCCGGCCCGGCCGGTGCGGCCGATCCGGTGAATGTAGTCTTCGGCGACGATCGGCAGGTCGAAATTGACCACCTGCGGCAGATCGTCGATGTCCAGCCCGCGGGCGGCGACGTCGGTGGCGACGAGAATCTGCACTTCGCCGGCCTTGAACGCTTCGAGCGCCCGCAGCCGGGCCGGTTGCGGCTTGTCGCCGTGGATCGCGTCGGCCGGTATTTTCTTCGCCTGCAGCGTGCTGACCAGAAGTTCGGCGCCCTTGCGCGTCTTGACGAAGACCAGCACCTGGCCCCAGCGGCGATCTTTCAGCAGATGCAGGAAGAGTTCCGGCTTGAGCTTCTTGTCGACCGGGATGACCCATTGCTTGACGCTGCTCGCCGCGGTGTTGCGCGGGCTGACCTCGATGCTCAGCGGATCGCGCAGCCGGGCCTTGGCCATGCTGCGGATTTCGTCGGAGAAGGTGGCGGAGAAGAGCAGGGTCTGCCGCTGTTTGGGCAGCGCCGCGAACACCGCGTCGAGTTCGCGCGAAAAGCCGAGGTCGAGCATGCGATCGGCTTCGTCGAGGATCAGCGTCTGCAGTTCGCCGAACTTGACGGCGTTTTGCCGGTACAGGTCGAGCAGCCGGCCGGGCGTCGCGACCAGCACGTCGACGCCTTTGCGCAGCTTCATCATCTGCGGGTTGATGCTGACCCCGCCGTAGGCCGCGTAGGTGCGCAGCGGCAGATGCTGGCCGTACTGCTGAAAACTGGCATGGACCTGTTCGGCGAGCTCGCGCGTCGGCGTCAGGACCAGCGCCCGGACGGCATTGCTGCCGACCGGCGTGGCCGCGCCGGCCAGCCGTTGCAGGACCGGCAACGCGAAACCGGCGGTCTTGCCAGTGCCGGTCTGGGCGGCGGCCATCAGGTCGCGACCGGCCAGCACGGCCGGGATCGCCTGTTTCTGGATGGGCGTCGGCGTCTGGTAACCGAGGTTTTCGAGGGCCTGAAGCAGGGGGGCGGCGAGGCCGAGCGAGGCAAAGGTCATGGCGGCGGTACGAAGCGGGAAAGCAGCCAGTTTAACCGCTTCGTGCCGCCCCTTTGCGGCCAACGTGGGCGGTGTAAGATCGGCTTCATGAACGAACTCGACAATCTGGCCCGTGACCTGGGCGCCGCGCTGTTGGCCCGCGGCGAATGGTTGACCGCTGCCGAATCCTGTACCGGCGGCTGGCTGGCCCAGTCGGTGACGGCCATCGCTGGCAGCTCCGGCTGGTTCGAGCGCGGCTTCGTGACCTACTCGAATGCCGCCAAGGTCGAGATGCTCGGCGTTCCGGAAACGACGCTGGAACGCCACGGCGCCGTGTCCGAAGCGACGGCCCGGGCGATGGCGCAGGGGGCGCTGGCCCACAGCCATGCCGACTGGGCGGTAGCAATCACCGGCATCGCCGGACCAAGCGGCGGCTCGCCGGAAAAGCCGGTCGGCACGGTGTGCTTCGCCTGGGCGGCGAAGGGTGGGGCGTGCGAGGCGCAAACCCGGCATTTCGCCGGCGACCGCGCCGCCGTCCGCGAACAGTCGGTGCGCCACGCGCTGAACGGCCTGTTGCAACGCCTGGCGGCGTCGCCGCTGATTGCCTGAGCACGCCCTGGGTAATGGATTTGCGCGCGTTGTGCACTATGATGATTCAAGCAGCTACGGAGGTGATGGCGATGTCCAAGAGACTACTGACTACATCCATTTGTCTGGGGCTGGCTGTGTTCTCATGTTCCGTTGCCCATGCGCAGGTAGACAAAATCCTTTGGAATGCGGCGAGCTGGATCTTGCAGAAACAGATCGAGGAACTGGACAAGGCGAACGATCCGAACCGGGGCTTGAGTCAGTATGATGGCCGCGACAAGTACGCCCCGCGCGATGCCTACGCGCCCCGTGAGGCGTCGCCATATCAGGGCACGGTCGATTACGGCAGTTCTGGCAAGTGGGGCGATGCCGTCCGCCCGGAGGGTGACCAGGCCGCTGTCCCGGCTGCGCAGTAGCGCGGCTTGACCGACCGCCTAGCGCGCCGCTTCGCCGGCGATTTCGCTGAGCAGCGGTTCGACCAGTTTGGCGGCGGCGCCCTGCGGCTTGCGGTAGGCCACCCAGGTCGTGTTTTTCTCGCCAGGCAGCGTGTAGATCGAGATGGCGAAGGGGCAGAGCACGATGTTGTGCGGGTCGGCTTCCATCATTTTTCGCGACAGGCTGGCCGAGCAGAATTCGATGATTTCGGCATTGTCGTAGATCCGGCGGCTGGCCCCGCCGCCGTGTTCTTCTCTCCGATTACCCGCTGCATATCGTCCTGCGCGGCTGATGCAGTCGCTGGGCCAACGCTACGTGCAATACGTCAACTGGTTCTACCGGCGCACCGGAAGCTTGTGGGACGGGCGTTACAAATCCAGCTTACACAACACGAACTTTACCGCTCACTTGGCGAGGATAGCGGCGAACGGGAGGCTGCCTAACGGGCACCCTTTCGCCCGGAGCTTGATGCCGAAGCCATCAACGATATTCACCAAGCCTTGCAGCTGGGCATGCTAGTCGGTAACGAGCGTTTTGCCGAAGTGATCGGTGGGCAACTGGGTATCCGGCACAACACTGGCAAGCGCGGTCGGCCGAATGGCGCGGTGGATGAAAAGAGCACGCTGCCGATAACAGAACAAAAGGATTTTGGATTTTGATGAGGACTGAAATGGAACACACGATTTCGAGAAAACGGGAAATGTCTCTGACTCCTTTGGTTGCTCCCTGTTGGTCTCGATACGGCGCTTTTCAGGCCGGCCGGGGGTAATATTTGCCGCTTGAACGAACTCGACAATCAGGCCCATGATCTGGGCGCCGCACTGTTGGCCCGCGGCGAATGGTTGACCGCTGCTGAATCCTTTACCGGCGGCTGGCTGGCCCTATCGGTGACGGTCATCCGGCCCGTTTATGGCGTGCTAATCTTCGGCGAGATTCTTGTACAACTGCTCAAGGGTTTGATTGAGCTTCTGGAGCTGGCCTTCACCGAGGTTGTCGAAACTGCGGGCAAAGATTTTCTCGGTGCTGCGTTGGGCCTGGATGATCAGGTTCTGCCCCTTTTCGGTCAACGAAACCTCGGTGACCCGGCCATCTTCGGCATGGGTATTGGTCTCGATCAGGCCTTCGGCTTTCATCCGGTAAACGATGCGCGTAACCGTCGATAATTTTGCGATGGCATGGACCGAGATTTCGGAAACGCTGCATTTACCTTGTTCTTTCAGGATGAACAGGACGCGCCAGGTGGGAATGTCGGTGCCGATTTTTTTCAGCGCCTTTTCCAGTTGCTGCGTATAGATTCCCTGAACCCTGGCCAGCCAGTAAAAAGGGAACTCCTCATAGCAAAACTCTTCGCTTGAGGGGATGTAACGCCGCAATTTTTTGCTGATAGCCATCTTTTACCCCACCTGAAAGGCTCGGAAAATATTACCGCTGGAACGTGAAAATGCGACTATTTTAGCGGAATGCTTCCGGGGGTGTCGGGCTTCCTCGGGAAAGATGTCTTTGGTCGAGGAAACCCGGTACGGACTTACCAGCTGGGGCCCTTGTTGGCGTGCATTTTGCGAACCATGCCGTCAAAGAATTTCTGGGCGAAACCGCTGTCGCGGATCAGCATTGCGGTCAGATCGGCGCACTTCTGGCGGACATCGTCGGGCAGCACGCTGTCCTCGCCATGCATCGATTCGGCCTGGCACTGGATTTCCGCGGCGCGCTGGACGGTCCATAGCAGGAAGAAGGTCTTGGCGATGGTGCTTTCGCCGACCGCGACGCCATGGTTGCGCAGTACCAGGATGTGCTTGTCGCCGATGCTGTCGAGCATCCGCGACTTCTCGTCGGCGAACAGCGTGATGCCTTCGAAGGTGTGGTAGCCGCAGCGACCGAACAATTGGGCACCGTAAAAATCGTTATGGCTGAAGCCGCGCTTCTTCTGGGCGACGGCCGAAACTTCGGTGGTATGCGTGTGGATCAGGCAGTGGATGTCGTCACGTGCGCCGTGGATCGCGCTGTGCAGCGCGAAACCGGCCGGGTTGGCGTCATAGGGCGACTCTTCCAGCTTGACGCCGGTCAGGTCCACCTTGAGCAGGTTGCCCGGGGTGACTTCGTCGTAGTTCAGGCCGAACGGGTTCACCAGGTAATGATGAGCCGGGCCGGGCAGGCGGGCGGAAATGTGATTGAAGATGGTTTCGGTCCATCCCATGTAATCGATCAGGTGGTAGCACTCGGCCAGTTCGCAACGCAGGGCCCATTCCTGATCGCTGCACTGGGCGGGTTTGAGGGGGACGGGCTCGATCGGGCGGTTCATGCTTTCTCCTTCTGTTGGCTCAGTTTTTTCCGAGAGAGGGCGCTTCGGAATCGCGCAAGGGTGAGGATGGTGGTGGTGGCGGGCAGCGCCAGGTCATGCAGGCTGGCCAGCTCGACCACGGCATCGCCGATGGAAGTCAATTCGAGCGGCAGGCCGTTGTCGTAGTCCTGCAGCATGGAGGTGCGTACTTCGCCCATGCCGGCGCCCATGGCCATGAAGGATGTCGGGTCGAGGTCGATACGGGCGCCGAAGGAAGCGGCGGTCAGCAGTACCTCGTCGAGCATCTGGCGGGTGACTTTCATCAGTTCCGGGTCGCCGTAGATGTCGTTCAGCGTGCCGCCCGAAACGACGGACAGCGGATTCGAGGTCAGGTTGGCGATGACCTTGGTCCATAGCGCATCGCGTATGCGCTCGCTGATCTGCGTGGCGATGCCCGATTGTTCGAGCACGGCCTGGATGCGCTGGACGCGCGGCGTGATGCTGTTGTGCAGTTCGCCGATGATCATGCGCAGCGGATTGGCGGTACGGACGACGCCGGTCGCCAGTTTCTCGGCCGTGATATAGGCCACGGTGCCGACGATACGCTCGCCGGGGATCAGGGCTTTCAGCCGGCCATCCGGGTCGACGGCCTTGACGATCCGGCCGGCGTGACGCCCTTCGTGGTTTTCAAAATACCACCAGGGAATTCCGTTCACCACCGGCACGATGGTCGTTTGCGCATCGATCAACGGCAACAGCGGCGTGACCAGCCCGATCAGGTCCTGGGCCTTGGCGCACAGGAAAATCACGTCCTGCGGGCCGAAATCGGCACCGTCGCCGACGTTTACATGGGCGACATGGGTGCCTTCGAGATCGGTCAGGCACACCCCGTGTTCGCGGATGTGGGCGAGGGTGTTGCCGCGGGCCAGCAGATTGACTTGGGTGCCGCTTAGCGCGAGGCGCGCGGCCAGCGTACAGCCAATCGCTCCGGCCCCGGCGATGGTGATGCGCAGGGGCGTATCGGTTGCGCCGATCATGTCGACAGCATTTCCTGATGCTTGCCGCTGCTGCCCAGATAGGCTTCGATGACGCGCGGATCGTTGGCCAGTTCCGAGGCCGGGCCTTCCATCGCGATATGGCCGAGTTCGAGGACGTAGGCGTAATCGGCGACGCGCAGCGCGGCGCGGGCGTTCTGCTCGATCAGCAGGATGGAAACGCCCTGGCGCCGCAGTTCGGCGATGATGCGGAAAACTTCCCGGACGATCAGCGGCGCCAGGCCGAGGCTGGGTTCGTCGAGCATCAGCAGGCGCGGCTTGCCCATCAGCGCCCGGGCCAGGGCCAGCATCTGGCGTTCGCCGCCGGAAAGCGTCGCAGCGAGTTGATTGCGGCGTTCTTTCAGGCGCGGGAAGAGGGTGAACATCTCCTCCATCGACGCCTCGTGTTCCTTTTTCGGGCGGCGGTGGAAGCGGAAGGAGCCGAGAAGCAGGTTGTCCTCGACCGTCATCGTGGCGAACAGCGCGCGCTTTTCCGGGACCAGGCTCATGCCCTGGGCGATCATTTCCTTGATCGGCGGCGAGGTTTCGATCTTGCCGTCGAGGCAGATCTCGCCCTTCGAGGGCAGGACGCCCATCAGCGCCGAAAGCAGGGTTGTCTTGCCGGCGCCGTTGGGGCCGATGACGGTGACGATCTGACCCTCGCCAACCGCCAGGTTGGCATTCGACAGGGCTTCGATCTTGCCGTAGGACACGCACAGGTCCTTGACGACCAGCAGGGGTTTGTCGACCACGTTACTCATTCTGCACCTCCCAGATAGGCCTCAAGTACGGCGGGGTTCTTCTGGATTTCCTCGGGCAGGCCCTCGGCGATCCGTTGCCCGAATTCCATGACGAATACGCGATCGACCAGGCCCATGACGAAGTCCATGTCGTGCTCGACCAGCAGCACGGCCATGCCTTCGGCGCGCAACTTGCGCAGGAGGTCGGCCAGGGCCTGCTTCTCCATGTGCCGCAAGCCGGCGGCCGGTTCGTCGAGGAGCAGCAGACAGGGGTCGGCGCACAGGGCGCGGGCGATTTCGAGAATCCGTTGCTGGCCGAGCGCCAGGCTGCCGGCTTCGACATGCAGGTAGTTGCCGAGGCCGACCCGTTCGAGCTGATAGCGCGCTTCCTGCAGCAACTTGGCCTCGTCCTTCCGGTCGAGCCGCAAGGCCGAGCTGAGGAAGCCGCATTCGCCGCGCAGATGGGCGCCGATCGCGACGTTTTCGAGCACCGTCATGGTTGGCAGCAGCTTGACGTGCTGGAAGGTCCGGCTCAGGCCCTGGCCGGCGATCTGGCGGGCGTTCTGGCCATTGACCTGGACGCCGCGGAAGTGGATTTCGCCGGAAGTCGGCGTATCGACGCAGGACAGCTGGTTGAACAGCGTGCTCTTGCCGGCGCCGTTCGGGCCGATCACGGCGAGGATCTCGCCGGCCTTGACGCTCAGGCTCAGGTCATTGTTGGCGACCAGGCCGCCGAAACGGCGCGTCACTTTCTTGACCTCGAGAATGATCTCGCCGGCCTGGGGTTGCGGCCGACGGGCCAGCTTTTCGTCGGTTTCGATGAGGCTGGTGGCTTGTTTCATCTTCCAGTTGGGCAGCTTCGGCGACAGCCAGGACCAGATGCCGCCGGGAACTTTCTGCATCAGCCAGACGATGAGCAGCCCGAAGACGATGGATTCGTAATTGCCGCTCTTGCCGAGAATGTGCGGCAGCAGATCCTGCAGCCATTGCTTCAGGAAGGTCACGGCCGCCGCGCCGAGCAGCGCGCCCCAGACTTGCCCGACGCCGCCGATCAGCGCCATGAACATGTAGTCGATGCCGGCTTGCAGGCTGAATGGGGCGGGAGCGACGAAGCGCTGGGTGTAGGCGTAGAGCCAGCCGGCAACGGCGGCAAAGGTCGCTGCGACGAGGAAGGCGAGCAATTTGGAGCGGTAGGTATTGACGCCCATCGATTCGGCCATCAACTGGCCGCCGCGCAGGGCGCGGATGGCCCGCCCTTCGCGCGAGTCGAGCAGATTCAGCGTCACGATCACCGCCGCCAGGACGAGCAGCCAGATCAGGTAATACAACTCGTAACCCTGGTCGAGCGTCTGGCCGAACAGTTGCAGCGGCGGGATGCCGCTGATGCCGGTATGGCCGCCGAGGAACTCGAGGGTGCCGAACAGGTAATAGAGCGAGAGGCCCCAGGCGATGGTGCCGAGCGGCAGGTAATGTCCGGACAGCTTGAGGGTCAGTCCGCCGAGCAGCGTGGCGACGGCCAGGGTGAGCAGCAGGCCGATGGCCAGTGCGGCCCACGGCGAGCCGCCGGCCCAGCCCAGCCAGTCGGGCAACTGGTCGCTGGTCGCCAGGTAGGCCGTGGTGTAGGCGCTGATCCCGACGAAGGCGGCCTGACCGAAGCTGGTCATGCCGGCGACGCCGGTCAGCAGGATCAAGCCGAGCGTGACCAGCGCGAAGATGCCGATATTGTTGGCCAGGCTGACCTGGTATTCGGGCAGAACGATCGGGCCCAGCGCGATGGCAATGCCGACGCCGAGGATGGAGAGTGTCTTGGGGGAAATGTTGACCGGTTTCATTCTTCTTCCTCTACGCCGCCATGGGCCAGGGAGCGCCAGAGCAGGAACGGCAGAATCAGGGTAAAGACGATGACTTCCTTGTAGCTGCTCGCCCAGAAAGTCGAGAACGCTTCGGCCAGGCCGATGCCCAGGGCGCCGGTGGCGGCGACCGGGTAGCTGGCCAGACCGCCGATGATCGCGCCGACAAAGCCTTTCAGGCTGATGATGAATCCGGAGTCGAAGTAGATCGTGGTGATCGGCGCGATCAGGATGCCGGACAGCGCGCCGATCAGCGCGGCCAGCGAAAAGCTGGCCTTGCCGGCCAACTCGGGCGAGATGCCGACCAGTTCGGCGCCCAGCCGATTGACCGCGGTGGCCCGCAGCGCCTTGCCGTACAGGGTCTTCTCGAAGAAGAAATAGAGGGCGACGATCAGAATGAGCGAGACGGCGACGACCCAGATGGTCTGGCTGTTGATATTGACTTCTCCCAACTGGATCGAGCCTTCGGAAAAGGGCTGGATACGGGCGCCTTCGGCACCGAACATGAGCAGGCCGATGCCGACGAGGGCGACATGGACGGCAATCGAGACGATGAGCAGGACCAGCGAATGGCCGGCGGCGATGGCCTGGAAAAATACCCGGTACATCAGCGGGCCGAGCGGCACGATCAAGGCCAGTGTCAGCAGCGCCTGGAGCGGCTTGCCGGCGGCGTTGACCGGAACGAGGGCGAGCAAGGCGCAGGCGGCGAGCGCATAGACGGGAAAGGAGAGATCGCCGGTTTTGACGCGCAGCTTGCCAGCCGCCTTGTAGCGGTCCTTGATGTCCATCGCCAGGGCGGCCAGGCTGAGGGCGAGCAGCAGCCAGCAGATATAGAGGGGCTTGCCGGCTTCCATGGCGGCCATGCAGAGCGCGGCAAAGGAGACGAACTCTCCCTGCGGGATGAGCAGTATTCGCGTGACCGTGAATACCAGCAGTATGGAGAGCGCAAGCAAGGCGTAGATGGCGCCGTTGGTCACCCCATCCTGCCCCAATAGCATCATGATTTGGTAGTTCATGCGAGTGGTTCTTTCGTGGCTGACTGCAAGGCGGAAAGGCGTCGGACGTCTGGCATCCCGTAAGCCTGTTTTTCCGGTGGTTGTTTTCCTGAATGCATCCTGTTTTTCTTTCCGGCACCTTGGTCGTGTCGGATGCTCCCTGTCGTTGCGTGGCGAGTTTCTGGTGTTGGTTGTCTGCTTCAAGGAGACTCTGCCGCCGCCCGGCACCGCCTGCCTGGCGGGCCGGGGGGGCGGGGGCTTACTTAACGAGTGTCCATTGCCCGTTGGCAACGGTGATCAACTCGCGACCGCGTTCATCGAAGCCACTGTGATCGCTCGGGCTCATCGTGTACACGCCCTGGGTTGCCGGCAGTTCGTGGATTTGCTCAAGGGCGTCGCGCAGGGCGCTACGGAAGGCCGGGGTGCCCGGCTTGCCTTTTTTCAGGGCGACCGGAATCGCCTTTTCGAGCAGCAGGCCGGCATCGTAGACGTTGGCGCCGAAGGTGGCGGGCTTGCTGCCATTGGCTTTTTCGTAGGCCTTGGCGTATTCGCTGGCGACCTTCTTGGAAGCGTTGCTGTCGGGTACCTGATCGAGGACCAGCATCAGGCTGGCAGCGAGAATGGTGCCTTCAACCTTCTTGCCACCCAGTTTCAGGAAGTCCGGCAGGGCCGCGCCATGGGTCTGGTAAAACTTGCCCTTGTAACCCTGATCGAACAGCGTGGTTTGCGGCATCACCGAGGAACTGCCCGGTGCGGCGATCAGCACCGCATCCGGTCTGGCGGCGAGGATCTTGAGACTCTGCGCGGTCAGCGAGGTGTCCTGACGCTGGAAGCGTTCGGCGGCGACAACCTTGATGTTCTTCTTCGCGGCCAGTTCGGAGAAAACCTTGTGCCAGTTATCGCCGTAGGGGTCGGCGGTTCCGATGAAGCCGACGGTCTTGATGCCGGTCTTGACCATGTGTTCGATCAGGGCGCTGGCGATCAGGTCGTCATTCTGCGTGGTCTTGAAGACCCATTTCTTCTGCTCGTTCATCGGCAGGACGACCGCCGCCGTGCCGACCGGGGCAAGCATCGGTACGCCGGCTTCGGCGGCAAACTGGATGACGCCCATGGCATTCGGCGAGCCTGAAGGGCCGATGATGGCATCGACCTTTTCTTCGCTGATCAGCTTCTTGAAGGCGGAAACCGCGGCCGTCGGATCGCTGCCATCGTCAAGCGAGATGTACTGGATGGTTTGTCCGCCGGCCTTGGCCGGCATCAGCGGTACGGTGTTTTTCTGGGGGATGCCGACCAGTGCGATCGGTCCGGTAGACGAGGACACGACCCCGACTTTGACCTGAGCGTGTGCGCAGCTCAGGCACAAGCTTCCAACTAACAGCGAACCGACAAGGCGTTGAACGAACATGAAATTTCTCCTTGGGAAAGGTGAGTCAGACTAATTTTTGTGATTACCGAAATGCTTTGGCCAAACCGTGCATCCACAAATCCGATGGGGCCGGATTCCTTCTAAGCAAGGGGTGTGCCAAAAAAGAGAAAAGTGAAACGATAAATCACATGAGAAATCAAGTAACGCGAAGCAAAAACATTATGATATAACTCATAACAAGTTTCTTGAATAAATTATAAGTCGTTGTTATTTATGGTGATGTGTTGTTGCATTTCGTGTGTTTCTGGGAATTCTTCGGGCCGGTAGGCCAGTTTTTTGTGGAGGATTTAGTGAATTGTTTGAGTCGAATATTGCGGCAATGCCCGATGGGCCGTCGAGCGAAAGTGGTTTTGCCGGGCACGCGACGGGGGCTTGTGCAAGAAAGCGACACCAAGTTGGTGCGACGGCGCTTGTGGACTATCGGCCGAGTGATTTGGCAGTGACGCCGTTCATTCCGAAGTTGGTATTGGGGATATCGGCAACAATTATGCGAATGGTATCGTCCGGAATGCCGAGTGTTTCACCGACGGCTGCGGTTAGCGAGGCAATTAGGGCAGATTTTTGTCGTTCGTTCCTTCCGGCAATCAACATGGCGTGAATCGTCGGTCCGGCGTGCACAACATCAGGTGCTTGTTGTTCGCGCAGTAGCGAAAGTGTGATTCCGCCGACGCTGATGTGTTTTTCCTGAAGTTCGATCAGGAATATCCGGACGGCGCTTCGTGGGGCGTCCAGGCTGTCGACGACCGCGTCGGTCAGGCGGCCCAGCAGGCGGGATTTTTGTTCGTCGGAGTAGCCCGCGACGAGGTAGAGATTGAGGTTTGGCATGTCGAGTTTCCTTTGTTTGAGTGCCTTGCGGGGTGCTTGGCGTGATAGGGAAGAGGAGGCAGCGCTGATGGTGTTTTCATTGCTTGTTTGCCTAAATGTTATCGCTTGTTTGCTGCAAAATTCGCTTGAATTGTCGAATAATTTACATGCGAAATGGGTGGCCGTAAAAGCCCCTTTCCTGGCCTTTATGAGTCTTTGGTCCGATCGTTGAAGTTAAAAATAATTTCAATAAAAACATATTGATAACCAGAAATCGCCCGGCTTCGCGAGGGCTTCGCCTGCTTCCGTTTTTTTGCCCTAATTAGGTGCGCCGACCGACTTTTTGCACGCGATTGGTGCGGTAGAAAAAAAGTTACCGTAATCATTTGACTATTCACGTAATTGAGCTTAAATTTTTTACGTGCAAACGATTTTCGTGCCGCAAACCGGTTCGCCAGGCGTTTGTCGATGCTTCATAAATGAATCTAAGGAATGCGTGATGACGCTATTTGTTCAGGAGTTGGATATTGGTGGTGCCGGACCGTCGGTGGCGGTCAAGGACACCATTGATATCGCCGGTTTCCCGACCCGGGCCGGCAGCCGGGCGCTTGAAAACGCTGCCCCGGCGGCGGCCCATGCCGAGGTGATCGAGCATTTGCTGGCGCACGGCTATCACGTGGTCGGCAAGACGAATCTCCATGAACTGGCCTTCGGAACGACCGGTGTCAATTTGTGGACCGGTACGCCGCTCAATTATCTCTACCCGGCCTATGTGCCCGGTGGCTCGTCCAGCGGTTCTGCGGCGGCGGTTGCTGCCGGCCGGGCGAAACTGGCACTGGGTACCGATACCGGCGGGTCGATCCGGGTGCCGGCCGCCTGCTGCGGCGTCTTCGGCTTGAAGCCGACGTTCGGTAGGGTCAGTCGGCAGGGCGTGATGCCTGCCGTGAGCAGCCTGGATTGCGTCGGCCCCTTCGCGGCGGACATGGAAACCTTGGTCGCCGGCATGCGGGCGATCGATCCGGGTTTCGGCGACTTGCCGGCGGTCGCCGGGGTCAGCATCGGCGTGCTCGACGTGCCGGCCAGCGACGCGGTGCGTCAGGCGGTCAACGAGGCGCTGGCGGCCAGCAAATTGGCGCTGAGCGATCTGCGTCTTGAACAATTCGCGGCGGCCTACGACGCGGGCATGGTGATTATCAATGTCGAGACCTGGGCCGCCTGTGGCGCGCTGGTTTCGACCGGCCTGGTCGGCCAGGACGTGATGCAGCGCCTGCTCGCCGCCGCGCGCTGGACGGCCGAGGATGTGATGCGGGCCGAAGCGGTGCGCCGCGATTTCACCGCCGAAGTCGATGCCGCGCTGGAAAAGGTATCCATTCTGGCGTTGCCGACCTTGCCCGACGCGCCGCCGCGCATCGAAAACGCGGCCGATACGACCAAGCTACTGAGCATGACCTCGCTGGTCCGCCCTTTCAATCTCTCCGGTCACCCGGCGATTTCGATTCCCCTCAAGCCCTCCGGCGATTTTCCCATCAGCTTGCAACTGGTGGCCGCCAAGGGAGCTGATGAATTGCTGTGCGCCGTGGCGACGCACATTTCCCGGCAGTTAAACCCCAACCCGCTTTGGAGAACCCCATGTTAATGGCAACAGAAGCCCCTTCGGATGTTTGTGCCTCGAGCACCGGGCCGGCCGGACTCGACGATTTGCTGGTCGAGATCAAGAAGCGCCGGAAAGAATTTGAAACCCAGAAATTCATTTCGCAGGACATCATCGAGCGTTTTCGCGCCCTGGGCGTCTATCGCGCCCTGGTCGCCAAACGTTTCGGTGGCGACGAAAAATCGCCGGCCGAGTTCTGCCAGCTGGTTGAAACCATTTCCGCCGCCGATGGCTCGGCTGGCTGGGTGGCTAGTTTCGGCATCGGTGGCGTCTATCTCGCGGCCTTGCCGGTCGATACGCTGCAACAGCTTTATGCCGAGACGCCTGACCTGGTCTTCGCCGGCGGCATTTTCCCGCCGCGCCCGGCCAACTATGTCGAAGGTGGCCTGATGATCAACGGCCGCTGGAGTTTCGCCAGCGGCTGCATGGGGTCCGATGTGGTCGGCGTCGGCATCGCGCCGACGCGCGGCGACGCCGTCGGCTTGCCGCGCATGGCGGTGATGCCGCGCAGTAAGGTCAGGATCGAGCCGAACTGGGATGTCGCCGGGCTGCAGGGCACGGGCAGTCACGACCTGGTGGTCGAGAATGTCGTGGTAGCCGAAGAATGGACCTTTGTGCGCGGCGGCAAATCCTCGCTCGACGAGCCCTTGTACAGCTACCCGACGCTGGCCTTCGCGGCGCAAGTTCTGTCGGCCGTGGCCCTTGGCGTTGCCCGCGCCGCGCTCGACGAGCTGGTGGCGATGTCTTCCGGCCGCAGCTCGGTGACCGGCGCGCCCCGTCTGGGCGACCGGATCTATGTCCAGCTTGATGTCGCCAAGTCCGAGGCCGCCTTGCGTTCGGCCCGCAGCTGGTTCTACGAAGCGATCGACGATGTCTGGCAGGTCTTGCTGGCCGGCGGCACGCCGAGCGATCAGCAGGTCAGCATGCTGCGCCTGTCGGCGACCCACGCCACCCGGGTGTCCGCCGAGGTGGCGCGCACCGTGCAGATGCTTTCCGGCATGACCGGCGTCTATGAATCCAGCCCGCTCGCCGCCTGTGTCCGCGATGCGCAAATGGTGACCCAGCACGCCTTCATGGGCGACATCACTTACCAGAACGCCGGGGCGATGTTCTTCAATCTGCCGCCGCTGCCCGGTTACCTCTAGATCAACCAACCCCAAGGAGAAAAGACATGAGCGAAAAAATGACCCCGCTGCGCACGCTGTTCTGTATCGGCGTGAATCAAAACTTTTTCGATGCCACCCCGGAAGAAGCGAAGGATGTCTGGGGGGCTTTCAGCGCCATGATGAAGGGCATCGAAAAGCTGCCTGGCGTCAATGTGCTGGGCAACATGGACGACGACCGGATCATGGTCGGCCCGTCGCTTGCCGCGCCATGGACCACCTACGTGCTGGCCGATGTGCCCGATATCGAAACGGTCACCGCTGCCTGCAACCAGTTCCGTACCCTGCCGGTCGGCGATGGCCCTTACAAGTTGTGGAAGTACTGTCGCGTCGAGGCCCGCGTCGGTCGTGCCCTGGTCATTCCGGATTGATCCGCGGCATTTCCGAAACCAGCGAGCACCTGCCCATGTCTGCCGACGAAATCCTGCTGCAACTGCAATCCCGACTGGCCCGGCTGGAGTCCGAGCAAGCCATTCGCGCCTGCATGAACCGCTACATGGTCTTGTGCGACCAACTGGGCATCGATTCGCCGCTCGACGAGTTGGTCGACCTGTTTGCCGCCGATGCCATCTGGGAAGGGGTCGGCGACAAGTACGCCGGGACCTTCGGACGCTTGAGCGGCCAGCCGGCCATTCGCCAGATGTTTGCCAAGTACCTGGTGGAACCGGCGCATTTCGCCCTCAACGTCCATTTCCTAGCCTCCGAACTGATTCGTCTGGTGACCGAGGATACGGCGACCGGCAGTTGGGTGATGTTGCAGACCTCGACCTTCAGCAGCGGCGATTCGCACCTGAACGCCGCCCGCCTGACGGTGGATTTCCGGTGTGCGGCAGGCGTCTGGCGGATGACGCATTTCCGCACCGAGAACCTGTTCAGCCGGCCGGTCGATCACTGGAATGCGACAGCGCTTCTGCCGGTGCCCAAGTAACAGGCAGCAAACGATTTTTGACTGACACCGCTCAACCTCAGCAGAAAGAAATAATCATGACTATTGAAATCAAGCCCGCCAAGGCAAGTTGCAACTACCAGGAACTGGTCAAGCACGACCGCGTTCACACTTCGCTCTACACCGATCCCGCCATCTTCGATGACGAGATGGACAAGGTCTTTTACAGCACCTGGGTGTGGGTCGGCCACGCCAGCGAAATCCCCGAAGCCGGCAGCTTCAAGACGACCTATGTCGGCAAGCAGCCGGTGATCGTCGCCCGTGACCGCAAGATGAAGGTCCATGTCCTGCTCAACCGCTGCCGCCACCGTGGCGCCACGGTCTGCGAACACAAGAAGGGCAAGGCGGCAAGTTTCGTCTGTCCCTACCACGGCTGGAGCTACGCTACCGACGGTTCGCTGCGCGGCGTACCGCACCCGGAAGGCTATGCCGACATTCTCGAGAAGGGCGACCACCCGCTGGTCGGCTTGCGCGTCGAGGAATACGCCGGGATGATCTTCGCCACCTTCAAGGAAGATATCGAGCCGCTCGATACCTACCTCGGCGCCGCCAAGAAGTGGATGGACCTGTTCATGAAGCAAGGCGGCGGCTATCCGGTCAAGGCCGGTAACGCCCATCGTTTCCGCTTCCCCGGCAACTGGAAGATCCAGCTTGAGAACACCACCGACGCCTACCATTTCCCGCTGGTGCACAAGTCCTTCCTCTCCTCGGTAGACCAGCAGACGCTCGACATGCTCGACTTTGTCGAAGGTTCCGGCTACGTCGAAGACCTGGGCAACGGTCACAGCGTGATGGTGATGATTCCTGAACTGGTCGACCTGGAAGCCAATCTCGATGCCCCGATTCCGGCGCGTTTTGAAGAGCTGGCCCAGCAGCTGCGCGAAAAGCACAGCGAAGAGGAAGTGCGGCGCATCGTCCGCGCCGTCGGCGGTTCCGGCTTTAACCTCAACATCTTCCCGAATATCGCCTGTTCGATGGCTTTCTTCCGAGTGCTGCAGCCGATCGCCGTCGATGAAACCGAAATCCATCACGTCGTGCTGACCATGGATGGCGGACCGGAAGAGGCCAATTGTGCGCGTCTGCGCATGCATGAACACTTCCAGGGCCCGATGGGTTTTGGCACGCCGGACGACTCCGAAGCGTGGGAACGGGTGCAGAAGGGCGCCAGCGCCGGCAAGGATCTGTGGATCCTGCTGAATCGCGGTCTGCCCAAGGAGGTCGAGACCGAGGACGGCCGGCGCAGCGACGTCAGTGCTGAAACCGGCATGCGCGCCGCCTATCAGCAGTGGAAAAAGTTGATGACCGCTTGATCCACCAACCAACCTGGAAAAAAATCATGAATACGAATCTGATCTCCCAAGTATGCGCCTTCATCTGGCAGGAAGCCGACATGCTGGATCACGGCGAATTCCAGCCCTGGCTGGATCTGTGGACCGCCGACGGCCTCTACATCATTCCCATCGACCCGCTCGAAACGGACTTCCTGAATACCCTCAACTACGCCTACGACAATCATGTGATGCGCGCCAAGCGGGTCTATCGCCTGGGCAGCGGCGAGTCGATTTCGACCGTGCCGACCGCCCGGACGATCCGCACCACCTCGCGCTTCCGCATCCTGGCCGAAGCCGGTGATCGCGTCACCGTGCGCTGTGCCCAGAACCTGTGCGAGTTCAAGAAGGAAACCATCCGCCATTACACGGCCGATGTGACCTTCGAGCTGGTCAAGGCGGGCGACAGTTTCAAGATCGATCGCAAGATCATCCGTTTGATCAATGCCGACGATGCCCTCCAAGGCATCGCCTACATCATTTAAGGAGCGCAAGATGAGCCAGGTTGCCTTGGTTACCGGTGCCGCGCAGGGCTTGGGCCAGATCATCGCCCAGGAGTTTCTCGATGCCGGCTATAAAGTGGTCGTCACCGACGTCAGCGCAGCGCTGGCGGCAACGGGGGCCAGCAGCCTGGTCGGCGACGCCGCGAATATCCTGGCGTTGAAGCTCGACGTCAGCAGCAAGTCCGATTTCGAAGCCGCGCTGGCGGCCGTCGAAAAGCACTGGGGCGGTCTGCAGGTGGTGGTAAATAACGCCGCCATCACGCCGACGACGCCGGTAATGCAGATCACTCCGGAGGAATTCGACCGGGTGATCAGCATCAATCTGCGCGGCACTTTCCTGAGTTGCCAGGTTTTCGGTGCCGCCTTCGCCAAGGCCGGTTACGGCCGGCTCATCAACCTGGCCTCGCTGGCCGGGCAGAACGGCGGCACGGCTTCCGGCGCGCACTATGCGTCGTCCAAGTCCGGCATCATCACGCTGACCAAGATCTTTGCCCGCGAACTCGGCGCGGCCAACGTGACGGTCAATGCGATCGCCCCCGGCCCGATGGAGTTGCCCTCGGTGCGGGCGGCGGTGCCGGCCGAGCGGCTGGCCCAAATCATCGAGACCATACCGGTCAAGCGCCTGGGCAACCCGAAGTTCGTGGCGACTTTGGCCGTACAACTGGCTTCCCCGGAAGCCGACTTCACCACCGGGGCGACCTGGGATGTAAATGGCGGCATCTTCATGCGTTAAGCGCAGGCGTCATTCATCAAGACCAATAGAGAAAAGAGATCGACATGGCAGAAGACAAGATCAAGGTTGTCGTCAAACGACGGCAGGAACAGGGCCACGGCGTACTGGTGCTGGATCTCGTTGATTCGGAGGGCGGCGCCCTGCCGCCTTTTTCCGCCGGTGCGCATGTGGATATCCACCTGTCGCCCGAGCTGGTACGGCAATATTCCTTGTGCGGCGACCCGGCGCAGCGCGACGTCTATCGCCTGGGCATCCTCAAGGACCCACAGTCCCGGGGCGGTTCGCTGGCGGCGCACGCTGCGCTGCAAGAGGGCGACGAAGTCTGGGTCAGCCTGCCGCGCAATCATTTTCCGCTGGTCAGCGGCGCTCGGCGCAGCGTTCTGATCGGTGGGGGCATCGGCATCACGCCGATGATCGCGATGGCCTACGCCCTGTCGGCCGATGGTGCCGATTTCGAGTTGCATTACCGCGGTCGCAGTCGTGCCGCCTGCGCCTTTCTCGACGAGCTGGCAGCGTGTGTCTTCAGCGACCGGGTGCATACCCATTTCGGTGAAGAGGGTGCCGAGAGCCTCGATCTGGCCGCCGTTCTCGGCGACCCGGTGGCCGGCACACATGTCTATGTCTGCGGTCCGGCCGGCTTCATGAGCTGGGTGATCGACAGTGCCAAGGCGCTCGGCTTTGCCGACGAGGCGATTCACCGCGAATTCTTCCAGGTCGATACCGACAGTTCGGGCGCCGCCTTCGAGGTCGAAGCCCGGCGCAGCGGTACGACGGTCAAGGTCGAGGAAGGCCAGAGCATTGTCGATGCGCTGGCCAAGGTCGGCATCAAGATCAAGGTGTCCTGCGAGCAGGGCGTCTGTGGCACCTGCCTGTGCGATGTCATCGAAGGAACGCCGGATCATCGGGACGTCTATCTGACCGAAGAGGAAAAGTCCGACAACGACCAGATTCTGCTGTGTTGTTCGCGAGCCAAGACCGCCAGGCTGGTTCTCGACATTTAAGGAACGAAAGGAATTGCAAATGCTTGAGATCGCTCGTTATCGCAACGGTATGGCCATGCTGGCCGGCGCCGTCAATGTCATCACGACGGATGGTCCGCGCGGCAAGGCAGGGTTTACCGCGACGGCCGTGTGCACCGTGACCGATCAGCCGCCCACGCTGCTGGTGTGCATGAATCGTTCTTCCTACGCCCATCCGTTTTTTGTCGATAACGGCGTGCTCTGCGTCAATCTGCTGGCGGCCGCGCAGCAGGAATTGTCGGGCGTTTTCGCCAATCGGGAGATTCCGATGGACGAGCGTTTCGCCCGCACCCACTGGTCTACGCTGGAGACCGGTAGCCCGGCGTTTGCCGAGGCCTTGGTCAGCTTCGATTGCCGGATCGTCCAGGTACAGGAAATCGGTTCGCACACCATCTTTTTCTGCGAAGTGCTCGATATGCAGCAGAGCGACGCCAAGCCGGGCCTAGTGTATTTCAATCGCGGCTACCACCACCTCGCCGCCGACAAGGCGGCCTGAGATGGGCGTCATCACCTGCAACGAAGACCTGCGCCGGTTGGCCAAACGACGCGTGCCGCGAGCCATTTTCGATTACGTTGACCGCGGTTCGTATGACGAGCAGACGCTCAACGACAATCGTCGCGATCTGCAGGCCCTGCGTCTTCGCCAGCGGGTGATGGTCGATGTCTCGCAACGCAATCTGGCGTGCACGCTGGTCGGCGAAAAGGCCGCCATGCCGGTGGTCATCGCCCCGACCGGTCTGACCGGGCTGGTGCATGCCCGGGGCGAGATTCTGGCGGCGCAGGCGGCCGCGGCGGCGGGCATTCCTTTCACCCTGAGCACCATGTCGATCTGCTCGATCGAGGACGTCGCGGCGCATTGTGCCAAGCCGTTCTGGTTTCAGCTGTATGTGATGCGCGATCGGGATTTCGTCAGTTCCCTGATCGCCCGCGCCCGCCAGGCCGGCTGCTCGGCATTGGTGCTGACCGCCGACCTGCAGATCCAGGGCCAGCGCCACCGCGACTTGAAGAACGGTCTGACGGTGCCGCCGCGCCTGACCGCCGCCAATCTGCTCGATCTGGCCTACAAGCCGGCCTGGGGCATCAAGCAGTTGCTCGGCCAACGCATGACCTTCGGCAATCTGGCCGGTTTTCTGCCCAAGCAGGACAAGCAAACCAGCATGGGGCAATGGATCATGTCGCAGTTCGAGCCGGCGATGAGCTGGGACGACGTCGCCTGGGTCAAAGCACAATGGCCGGGCAAGTTGATCATCAAAGGGGTACTCGATCCCGAGGATGCCCGTCTGGCAGTCGACGCCGGGGCCGATGCCATCGTCGTTTCCAATCACGGCGGACGGCAACTGGATGGTGCGATATCGAGCATTGCGGCCCTGCCGGCGGTGGTGGACGCGGTTGGCCAGCGCACGGAAATTCTTTTCGATGGCGGTGTCAGAAGCGGACAAGATGTTCTCAAGGCGCTCGCCGTCGGCGCCAAGGGTGTCATGATAGGCAAGGCCTTTCTTTACGGCTTGGGGGCCATGGGCAAGGATGGCGTGGAACTTGCCTTGGCTTTGATCCGCAAGGAACTTGATGTGTCGATGGCCCTCACCGGAACCTGTGATCTGGCATCGGTTGGGCCCCTGGTTCTGTACCGCTAATTTTATTGAAGGAAAGCTCTATGTATCCCGAAGCCATCCGCATCATCAAAGACGAACATTTCGCCATTGCCGCTGTACTCCACACCCTGCGCCATCTGATCAACGAGATCCACGGCGGAGCCGAGCCGAACTTTCCCTTGCTCAAGGCCATTCTCGACTACATCGTCGCCTATCCCGATCGCTGGCATCATCCGAAGGAAGACAAGTATCTATTCGCCGCGGTCCGGCGCCGTTCGCCCGACGCCGAAGCGCTGGTGGCGAAACTGGAGCGCGAACACGCGCTCGGCTATCCGATGATCGAAACCCTGAAGCAGCAACTGCTCTGCTATCAGGCGAACGACCTTGGCGCGAAAGAGGACTTTTTCAGCACGGCCGGTCGCTATATCGACTTCGAGTATGCCCACATGAAAACCGAGGAAGAGGTGCTGATTCCTTTGGCCGAGTCCTTGCTACAGCCGGAAGACTGGGCCGAGATCGATGCGACTTTCCTAGAAAACGACAACCCCTTGTTTGGCATAAAGCCGAAGGAGGAAGCGGAGCGGCTCTATCAACGGATTCTGGCGTTGGCACCAGCCCCGATCGGATACGCCAGTCCGGATAAGCGCTAGGACACCCGGCCCGGGGTATTCCGCCCCGGCGCTGGGTGACGTCTTACTGCGCCAAGGACCCGCCTAGCGCGCCGCCTCGGCGGCGATTTCGCTGAGCAGCGGTTCGACCAGTTTGGCGGCGGCGCCCTGCGGCTTGCGGTAGGCCACCCAGGTTGTGCTTTTCTCGCCCGGCAGCGTGTAGATCGAGATGGCGAAGGGGCAGAGCACGATGTTGTGCGGGTCGGTTTCCATCATTTTTCGCGACAGGCTGGCCGAGCAGAATTCGATGATTTCGGCATTGTCGTAGATCTGGCGGCTGGCCCCGATGTCGGCCCCGGTGCGCTGCAGCATGTCGGCGATGTGCGCGGTGTAATTGACCACCAGGCCACGGTTTTCGATGGCCATGACGACGGTGTCGCGGGTGTCGGCGAAGCTGCCGGCGACTTTCTGCCGGACCATCCACGTTTCGGCGAGGGCCGCGCCGGTGCTCAGGACCAGCGCGAACAACACGATCAGGCGGCGCATTTTCACTCCCGTATCAGGTTTGTCGAATGCCGCGATTGGTCGTCGCCCGGCTAGCCGGGGAGCGGCTCGAACAGCGCGGCCAGATCGTCGGTGCCGAACTTGACGTCGACGCGGTGATCTTCGGAGAGGATGCCGGCCGCCAGTTCGGCCTTGCGTTCCTGCAGCGCGAGAATCTTTTCCTCGATACTGCCGCCGACGATCAGCTTGTACACGAACACCGGCTTGTCCTGGCCGAGACGGTGGGCGCGGTCGGTCGCCTGATTCTCGACGGCCGGATTCCACCACGGGTCGTAGTGGATCACGGTATCGGCGGCGGTCAGGTTGAGGCCGACGCCGCCGGCCTTCAGGCTGATCAGGAAGATCGGTACGTCCTCTTCCTGGAAGCGGCGAATCGGCGTTTCGCGGTGCACGGTGTCGCCGGTCAGCGTTACATAGCCGAGGTTGAGCTTGTCCAGTTCGTGCTCGATCAGCGCCAGCATGCTGGTGAACTGCGAGAAGACCAGGATGCGCCGGCCTTCTTCGACGAGTTCCGGCAGCATGCCCATCAGCAGGTCGAGCTTGGCCCGTTCCTTGACCTTCTTGGCGGCATTGGCCTTGACTAGGCGCGGGTCGCAGCAGACCTGGCGGAGCTTGAGCAGGGCGTCGAGAATGACGATCTGGCTGCGCGCGAAGCCCTTGCTGGCGATTTCGTCGCGGACCTTGGCGTCCATCGCGGCGCGCACGGTTTCGTACAGATCGCGTTGCGAGCCTTCGAGTTCGACGCTGCGGATGATGATGGTCTTCGGCGGCAGTTCCTGCGCCACGTCTTCTTTCTTCCGGCGCAGGATGAAGGGGCGGATGCGGCGGGCCAGCAAATCGCGGCGGCGGGTGTCGCCCTGCTTCTCGATCGGCGTCCGCCAGTGCTTGGTGAACTGTTTGCTGGCGCCGAGAAAGCCGGGCAGCAGAAAGTCGAACTGGCTCCACAATTCGCCGAGGTGGTTTTCCAGCGGCGTGCCGGTCAGGCACAGCCGGTGCCGGGTGTCGATCTTGCGCACCGCTTCGGCGCTCCGGCTCTGGGCGTTCTTGACCGTCTGCGCCTCGTCGAGGATGAGCAGGTGGTAGCTGTGCTGCATCAGTTCTTCGGCATCGCGCCAGAGCAGCGGATAGGTCGTCAGCACGACGTCGTGCTGGTCGATCTCGCCAAAGCGGCTCTTGCGTTCCGGGCCGTGCAGCGAGAGGACGCGCAGCGAGGGCGCGAAGCGCGCCGCCTCGCTTTTCCAGTTGAAGATCAGCGAGGTCGGCAGCACGATCAGCGCCGGCTTGTCGAGGCGGCCGCCTTCCTTTTCCAGCAGCAGGTGGGCCAGCGTCTGGGCCGTCTTGCCGAGGCCCATGTCGTCGGCCAGGATGCCGGACAGCTTCTGTTCGCGCAAAAACTGCAGCCAGGCCAGGCCTTCTTTCTGATATGGCCGCAGTTCCAGGCAGAGGCCGGCCGGCGGCGCGATGTCGCCGATCGCCTGCGCCGCTTTCAGGCGCTCGGCCATGGCAAAGACGTCGCTCTGGCCGCGGAATTCCCAGCGGCTGACGTCAGTCAGTTCGGCCAGGCGGGGCGCGTCGAAACGCGACAGGCGCAGCGTTTCGCCGCCGGTGAAGCCGTCGAACAGATCGATCAGCGTTGCCGCCAGCGGCTTGACGCGACCGGCCGGGACGCGCAGGCGCTTGCCCTGGGCGGTATGCAGTTCGATGCCTTCGTCGTCCGGGATGCGTTCCAGTTCGGCTGCTTCCAGCCAGCGCGGGTCGCGGCGGAACAGGCCGGCGAGCAACGGGGCGAGCGGCATCCGTTCGCCCTCGACGATGATCCCCATGTCGAGGTTGAACCAGCCGTTTTCCGCTTCGTACAGCTCGGCTTCCCAGCCATCGACTTCGATAACGTGGTGGCGGAAATCGTCGGGAAACTCGACCTGCCAGCCGGCTTCCTTCAATTGCCCGATGCCTTCCTGCATGAAGGGCGGCCAGCGCCCCTCGTCGGCCAGGCCGTAAATGCCTTCCGGCGGGCTGCCGAAGGTGTGCAGCGTGTGGCTCGGAATCTTCTGCATGCCGCTCGCGACGAGCGCAGCCAGGGCCTTGCTCTCGGCTTCCGGGCGGCGCTTCAGGCGGATGGTCTCGCCTTCCGGCAAGGTGATGAACTCGCTTTTTTCTTCCGGTCGGATGTCGGCATCGGCGTAGCGGAAAATTACCCGGGCGACGTCGAACAGGCCGCCGCTGAAGTTCTGCGGATAACCGCGCCAGGTGCGCTGGCCGTGGGTATGCAGGGTTTCGATCTGGAGGATGCTTTGCAGCGGGGCATCGACCAGCCGCAGGCGGGCCTTGACGTCCTCGGCCGGGAGCAGCAGCTCGGGCGCCTGCTCGCTCAGGGCGTCGGCGACCAGCGCCGCCTCGCTGGCCGAGAGCGGCGGCAGCGAGAACAGGCGCGAGATGACGGCCGGATTGCCGGCGACGTCGAGCGGCCCGGTTTCGCCGTCGTTCAGGTCGAGATACCAGGGGGGATCGACCGCGATGATCATGCCGGCCGTCGGCTCGGGAATCAGGTAGGGCCGCTGGAAGCCCATGCCGTCTACCTGCCAGCCGATGCTCGCCGGGCGGGTGGCGCCGGCATTGAGCGGCAGGCCGAGATCGTCCTCGGGGTAGAGGCGATGGCTGGCGACCATCCGTTGCAGGATTTCGGCACCGTGTTTCGGACCCAGGCCAAAAGCGCGCAGCCCGGTTTCATGGCCGCGTTCGGCCCAGATCAGGCGAAGGATGCCGAGATCTTCTTCAGTGACGAACTGCGGCGGAGTGATCAGCGCACGATCGACTTTCCACCATTCCTCGGCGCTTTCCGGGTATTTGCCCTTGCGGATCTCGACGCCGAAGCGGAGGTGGTCGGCGGTCCATTTCAGGATGTAGAACAACTGCTGCCGGGCGCCGACCGGCCGGGCTTTCTTCTTGGCGACGGCGATCGAGACGCGGCGCAGATCGTCGGCCCAGGACAGCGCGCTGGTGCTGGCGCTCGGGCTGGCACCTTCCTTCGGCTTGCCTTCGGCGACGGCTTTCAACAGCATCGCGGCGACGTGCTTGCAGTGGCGGCCCTGGGTGCAGGAGCAACGGCTGATCACTGCCATTTCGCCGCTCTGCGTCTGGCTCAGGTAGGCTTGGGCGACATACGGGGTGCGGGCGGTGCCGGGAATGACCGCGCTGATCTGGCTGTCCTTGATTTCAAGGTCGGTGACCTGATCGACGTACGGCCGGGCTTTGGTGAGCTCCCGGGTGGCGAACCATTCGGCGACGTTTTCTTCGGTGAGGCTGGTAAAAGTGACGGTGGCCATCGGCGATCAGGCAAAAAGCGCGCTGACGAGCAGCGCGAGCAGTACGGCAATGATCGCCAGCCAGCGGTTTTGTTGCTGCTGGGCAGCGATCAGGCGGTCGATCTGCGGTTGTAAATCGGCCTTCGGGCCCTGGGCCAGCGACTGGTGTACCAGGCGCGGCAGCTGCGGCAGGGTGCGCGCCAGGTAGGGGGCTTCCTGCTTGAAGGTGCGGAGCAGGCCGCGCCAGCCGACCTGTTCGCTCATCCAGCGTTCGAGGAAGGGTTTGGCGGTTTTCCAAAGGTCGAGTTCGGGGTCGAGCTGACGGCCGAGGCCTTCGATATTGAGCAGGGTTTTTTGCAGCATGACCAGTTGTGGCTGGATCTCGACGTTGAAGCGGCGCGAGGTCTGGAACAGCCGAAGCAGGATTTTGCCGAAGGAAATGTCCTTCAGTGGGCGGTCGAAGATCGGCTCGCAGACGGCGCGGATGGCGGCTTCGAATTCATCGACCCGGGTCTCCTTCGGCGCCCAGCCGGATTCGATGTGGGCTTCGGCGACGCGCTTGTAGTCGCGGCGGAAGAAGGCGAGGAAATTCTGGGCCAGGTAGTTCTTGTCGCTGTCGGTCAACGTGCCGACGATGCCGAAATCGAGGGCGATGTAGCGGCCGTCGGCATGCACGAAGATGTTGCCGGGGTGCATGTCGGCATGGAAGAAGCCGTCGCGGAAAACCTGGGTGAAGAAGATTTCGACGCCGGCGGCGGACAGCTTCGACAGATCGATGCCGTCGGCCCGCAATTTGTCGATCTGCGAGATCGGCGTGCCGACCATGCGTTCCATCACCATGACGGTGGAAGTGCACCAGTCCCAATGGACTTCCGGCACGACCAGCAACGTCGAGTCGCTGAAGTTGCGGCGCAGTTGCGAGGCATTGGCCGCTTCGCGCATCAGGTCCAGCTCGTCGCGCAGATACTTGGCGAACTCGGCGACCACCTCGCGCGGCTTCAGGCGCTTGCCGTCCGCCCAGATTTTCTCGAGCAACATCGCGAAGTTGTCCATCAGCGCCAGATCGTGCTCGATCACCGACAGCATGTTCGGGCGGAGGATCTTGACCGCCACTTCGTGGCCGCCGTCCTCCGTCTTCAGGCGGGCAAAGTGCACCTGGGCGATGGAGGCCGAGGCGACCGGCACCGGGTCGAATTCGGCAAAGACTTCGCTGGCCGGGCGGCCGTAGGCTTTCTCGATTTCGGCCAGGGCGAGCGCCGAATCGAAAGGCGGCACGCGATCCTGCAGGCGGGCCAGTTCGTCGGCGATGTCGGTCGGCATCAGGTCGCGCCGGGTCGACAGGACCTGGCCGAACTTGACGAAAATCGGCCCCAGCGCTTCCAGGGCCAGGCGCAGGCGCTCGGCGCGCGGCGTCGACAGGTCGCGCCAGAACTGCAGGGCATTGGCCAGGCGAACCAGGCGACCCGATGGCTCATGTTCGAGCACCATTTCGTCGAGGCCGAAGCGGCTGGCGACGGAGGCGATCTTGAGCAGACGGAAAATACGCATGTAGGCAGGGCATGCCGGACGGGCCGGCTGATACGTTAAACGAGCATGTTAACACGCTGACGCCGGTCGCGGCCCCGTGTTTTGCGCCTGCCGGGACTCGCCGTCGGGCAGCCGGACGGATCGGGCGACCGGCCGCCATATTGTTTTTCCGCGCGGTGCGAAACAGTCCGGGCATTAGGATAAACTTTCAGCAGAGGTCCTCGGGCCTGTCCCTGTTTTTGCTGAAGCCGGCGAGTTCAGGTGTTGCTGCTTACTCCTACGATTTTTTTGATGAATCAACCCAAAAACCCATCGGTAATCGCGCGGGAAGCCCTGAAACGCTTGGCGGCCAGCCATCTGCCGCCAACGCCGGCCAACTACCAGGCGTCCTACAACCAGATCGCCGATCTGCCCAATGTCGCACCCTTTCCGGATGTGCCGCTGCGCCAGATCGCCGGGCTGCTGGCGGCCCGGAACGATACCCAGGTCCAGCAGCTGATCCGCCTCGATGAAGCGATCGGGCGGCGCAGTTGGCTGGGGGTGCAGGAAGCCGTGCTTGCTTTCGTCGGGGCCGGCAATGCCGGGGGGGGCAAAGACGATGCCGAACCGGTGGCGCTGCAGGTGTTGCCGCTGGAGTTGTTGGCCAAGCTGGCGAGCTTCGTCGAAAATGTTCTGCCCGCCCTGGGAGCCGACAATGACCGGGTCGGCGAACTGGCCGCCGCTTTGCTGCAGGCGCTGCGCCAGGCGCCGGTCGATCTTGCCGAGATTCAGAGCCGGCTGGCCAGCCTCGGTCAGCAGGCGCTGTTTGCCGCCGAAGAGCAGGTCGAGATCAAGGACTCCCTGCTCAACCTGCTGCGCCTGATCATCGAAAATGTCGGCGAGCTCAGCCTCGATGACAGCTGGCTCAAGGGACAGGTCGATGGCTTGCTGGCCGTCGTCCAGCCGCCGCTGACCTTGCGCCATCTCGACGATATGGGGCGGCGTCTGCGCGATGTGATGGTCAAGCAGAGCGAGGCCAAGCACCGCTCGCTCGAGGCACAGGAGGAAATGCGCCAGATGCTGGCCGCCTTCATCGAGCGGCTGGCCGCGATCAACGAGTCGAGCACGGTTTTCCAGGGCAAGATCGAAGCAAGTGCCAGGGCCATCGCGAACGTCAAGCGGATCGAGGATCTGGCGCCCTTGCTCAACGATGTCATTACGGCGACCCGGTCAATGGCCGAGGGAACGTCGGATTCCCGTCTACAGTTGCAGAGCTTGCAAGAGCGGGTGCTGGCGACTGAAGCCGAGCTGGTCCAGCTGCACCTTGAACTGGACAACGCCAGTGCGCTGGCCCGCCACGACCCGCTGACCGACGCGCTCAACCGCAAGGGGCTGGATGAGGCGCTGGCGCGTGAAATTGCCGGGATGTGGCGCAAGGGGACGGCGCTATCGATCTGCCTGCTCGACATCGACAACTTCAAGCGGCTGAACGACCGCCTCGGGCATGACGTGGGCGACCATGCGCTGGTGCACCTGACCAGAGTCGCCCGTCAATGCATGCGCCCGAGCGATACGCTGGCCCGCTATGGCGGCGAAGAGTTCGTCATCCTGATGCCGGATACCGTGCTCGAACAGGGTATCGAGGCGATGACCCGCTTGCAGCGCGAGCTGACCAAGGCTTTCTTCCTGTCCGGCAAGGAAAAGGTCCTGATCACCTTCAGCGCCGGCGTCGCCCAACTGAGCCCGGATGAAACCGGCAGCGACGCCATCCGGCGGGCCGACCAGGCGATGTATGCGGCCAAGCGGGCCGGCAAGAACCGCGTTGTCGGCGGCTGAGCCCGTTCCCGACCGATGGCGCTGATCCGGTGTTTTGCGCCGGTGGCAGCGGGCGACGCCCGCCTGCTGATTCTCGGCAGCATGCCCGGCAAGGCATCGCTGCAGGCCGATCAGTATTACGCCCATCAACGCAATGCCTTCTGGCGGATCATGGGCGACCTGCTCGGCGCCGGGCCGGAGCTGTCCTACCCGGCCCGCCTGGAAAAACTGACGGCGGCCGGCGTCGCGCTGTGGGACGTAATTGCCGCCTGCGAGCGGGAAAGCAGTCTGGATGCCGATATTGTCGGCGCGACGGTCCGCCCGAATGATTTCCCGGCATTTTTCGCGGCGCACCCTGGCATCGACCATGTCTTCTTCAATGGCGGGGCCGCCGAAGCGAGCTTTCGCCGTCTCGTTCTGCCCGGCCTGAAGGCTCCGCCACGCCGGCTGTTGCGCCTGCCGTCGACCAGCCCGGCGCACGCCGCGCTGAGTTATACCGACAAGCTGGCGGCCTGGTCGGCAATTGTCGCCCCGCCAATTAACTAAGCTTCGGCAGCGTATAATCGCGCTCTTCGAATTTTTCGCCTCAAATCAATGGCCCACGACGTTAAATCCCAGCTGACCACCCTTCTGCAACAGGCGCTGGCCAGTGTTGCACCCACGGCAACCGATACCCCGATTCAACTCGAACGGCCACGCGATCCGACGCATGGCGATTTCGCCACCAACCTGGCAATGCAACTGGCCAAGGCGCTGAAGAAGAATCCGCGCGACATCGCCAAGCAGCTGGTCGCCGAGTTGCCGCCATCCATTCTGGTCAGCAAGGCCGAAGTCGCCGGGGCCGGCTTCATCAACTTCACGCTCGATGCACGGGCCAAGATCAATGTCGTGCGTGCCGTGCTGGCCGAAGGCGAGAGCTATGGCCGGTCCACGCAGGGCGGTTGGCAGAAGGTCCAGGTCGAATTCGTTTCGGCCAACCCGACCGGGCCGTTGCACGTCGGCCACGGCCGCGGTGCCGCCTACGGTGCCTCGCTGTCTAATCTGCTGACCTTTGCCGGCTGGGATGTGACGCGCGAGTATTACGTCAATGACGCCGGCCGCCAGATGGATATTCTCGGCCTGTCGACCTGGCTGCGTTATCTCGAGCAGCATGCTGTTGCCGTGCCATTCCTGCCCAATGCCTATCAGGGCGACTATGTCCGCGAAATGGCCAAGCAGATGACGGCGGCGCATGGCGCCAAATTCGTCCGCCAAGCCGCCGATGTGCTCGCCGGGACGCCCGGCCTGCCCGAGGCCGAGCGGGCCGACGACGAGGCCAAGCGCCAGCGCGACCAGCATCTCGATGCGCTGATCGCCAATGCCAAGACCTTGCTCGGCGCCGATTGGACCTACGTCCATCAGCACGCGCTGTCCGAACAACTGGCCGACTGCCGCGACGATCTGGAAGAATTCGGCGTGCATTTCGACGTCTGGTTCTCCGAACAGGCGCTGTTCGACACCGGCCTGGTCGCCCGCTGCGTCGATCTGCTCGAAAAGAACGGCCATCTGTACGTGCAGAACGGCGCCCGCTGGTTCAAGTCGACGGCTTTCGGCGACGAAAAGGACCGCGTCGTGCAGCGCGAAAACGGCCTGTATACCTATTTCGCCTCCGATATCGCCTATCACCTGAACAAGTTCGAGCGCGGTTTCGACAAGGTCATCAATATCTGGGGCGCCGACCATCACGGCTACATTGCCCGGGTCAACGGTGCGATCAAGGCGCTCGACCTGAATCCGGCCAAGCTGCAGGTCGCGCTGGTCCAGTTCGCGGTGCTCTACCGCAACGGCCAGAAGGCTTCGATGTCCACCCGTTCCGGCGACTTCGTCACGCTGCGCGAACTGCGCGGCGAAGTCGGCAACGACGCTTGCCGCTTCTTCTACGCCTTGCGCAAGTCGGACCAGCACCTCGATTTCGACCTCGATCTGGCGAAGAGCCAGACCAACGAAAACCCGGTCTATTACATCCAGTATGCGCATGCCCGGATCTGCTCGGTGATCAATCAGTGGAGCGGCGATTTCGCGACGCTGGCCGAAAGCGATCTGACCCGTCTCGACAATCCACGCGAACTGGCTCTCGCCAACAAGCTGGCCGAGTTCCGTGAAGTCATCGACAACGCCGCCCGCGAACTGGCGCCGCACCTGATCGCCTTCTACCTGAAGGATCTGGCCGGCGACTTCCACGGCTGGTACAACGCCGAGCGCATGCTGGTCGATGATTCGGCCTTGCGCGATGCCCGTGTCGCCCTGGCCGCCTCGGTCCGTCAGGTAATCCGTAACGGCCTGGCCATTCTGGGCGTCAGCTGCCCGGAATCGATGTAAGGAAAGAATGACGATGAGTCGTGACATGAAACCCCGCAAGAGCCAGCCAGCCAAGAAGAAATCCGGCGGCGGCACGCTGATCGGGATGTTCATCGGCCTGGTTCTCGGGGTCGGTATTGCGGCCGGCGTGGTCTGGTACCTGAACAATTCGCCGTTGCCCTTCAACAAGCAGGTGCAACTGCCGGCCAACGGCCGGGCGCCGCAGAATGCCGCCGCCCAGCCGGCGCAGCCGATGGCGCTGCCCGGCAAGCCGGGTGACCCGATTCCGGAAAAACGCTTCCAGTTCTACGACATTCTCCCCGGCAAGACCGATGGCGTACCGGAGAAGGCCGGCAAGGCGGAGGTCAAGCCGGACGCTAAGCCGGAGGCCAAGCAGGAAGCGCCGAAGAAGGAAGAAAAGAAGGAAGAAAAGAAAGAGGAGAGCAAGGAAAGCAAGACGCCGCTCTTCCTCCAGGCCGGTTCTTTCAGTACGGCGCAGGATGCTGACAACCAAAAGGCCAAGCTTGCGTTTATGGGAGTGGAGGCGGTTGTCCAGCAGGTGATGATTCAGGACAAGACGCTCTACCGGGTTCGGGTTGGTCCTTACATGAAGATCGATGAATTGAACAAAGTGCGTGCCGAGCTTGCCAAATCCGGCATCGATGCCCAGCTATCAAAATAGGAGTAACGCATGAAGTTTCCCCGCCGCAGTTTTATCTCCGCCATTCTTGCGCTTGGCGCCTCATTGACCGTTGCCATGCCGGCTGTAGCCCAGAGCGTCGGCAAGGATTACACGCTGATTTCGCCGGTCCAGCCGACCGACGACGCGGCCAAGATCGAAGTCCTCGAATTCTTCAGCTACGGCTGCCCGCATTGCAGCGACTTCAACCCGCTGGTCACGGCCTGGGCGGCCAAGTTGCCGGGCGACGTGGTATTCAAGAAAGTGCCGGTGACCTTTGGTCGCGGCGCCTGGGCGAATATCGCCAAGCTCTATTTCACGCTGGAAATCACCGGTGATCTGGCCCGCCTCGAAGCCGATGTTTTCAAGGCGATCCATCAGGACCGGGTCAATCTGTTCGAAGAGCGCACGCTGGTCGAGTGGGTGAGCAAGCGCGGCGTCGATGCCAAGAAGTTTACCGAGACATTCAGCTCCTTCGGCGTGATGAGCAAGGTCAAGCGCGCCGATCAGCAGGCCCAGGCCTTCAAGATCCAGGGCGTCCCGGCACTGGCCATCGACGGCAAGTTCATGGTCGGCGGCAAGGATTTCGCCGATCAGCTGGCCATCGCCGACAAGCTGGTTGCCAAGGCGCGCAGCGAGAAGTCCGGCAAGAAGTAATTGGTTCTGAAGGTTTTCATCACAGGCGCCTCGTCGGGTATCGGCGAGGCGCTTGCCGTTTACTACGCGGCACAGGGCGCGACGCTCGGTCTGGCAGCGCGCCGGGGCGACCGGCTCGACCAGTTGAATCAACGGCTCGGCGGGCGTCACGCCTGCTACGCGCTGGATGTCAGCGATGCGCCGGCCGTGCACGCGGCGGCCACCGACTTTGTCAGGCGCTTCGGCGCGCCGGACATCATCATTGCCAGCGCCGGGGTGTCGGCCGGGACACTGACCGAGTACGAGGCCGATCTGGAAGTCTTCCGGCGGGTGATGGATATCAACGTGTTCGGCCTGGCGGCGACCTTTGCCCCGTTCATCCCGGCCCTCAAGGCGGCGGGCGGCGCGCCGCGCCTGGTCGGCATCGCGTCGGTTGCCGGCATCCGCGGCCTGCCGGGGGCGGAGGCCTATTCGGCCTCGAAAGCGGCGGCCATCGCCTACCTGGAAAGCCTGCGTCTGGAAATGCGGCCCTACGGCATCCAGGTCGTGACCATTGCGCCCGGCTACATCGAAACGCCGATGACTGCGCTCAATCCCTACAAAATGCCGTTCTTAATGCCGCCGCAACAGGCGGCCGAACGCTTTGCCGCAGCCATCGCGCGCGGCACGAGCTATACGGTGATCCCGTGGCAGATGGGCATCGTCGCCAAAGTGCTGCGCGCCCTGCCCAACTGGCTTTACGACCGGCTGTTCGTCAAGGCGCCGCGCAAGCCGCGCGGCCTGGATCTCGGCGGCCCGGCCAACTAGGCGCGGCGCAGCGCCTCGGTCTACAGCGGACCAAACACGCCTTCTTCGTTGAGCCCGACGGTGCATGGCCCGTGCTCGTGGGTCGTGCGGTAGTGGTAGCGGCCGAGATGGATATCGCTCCCCTCGTGCAGCGCCTGTTCGGCGATCACGCGGGCGTGCTGCGACAGTTCGATCTTCTGCTCCATGGCGGTGCACGCTTCGTTCAGTTCGCCGATTTCCAGGGCCAGGGCCATGGCCGTCGCCCGCGCCTTGTTGACCACGTCGGGGGCCAGCTTGCCGGGGTTCTTTCCGGCAAAGGTCAGCAGTTTGCCGAGTTCGCCGAGCTGGGTGTTGCGCTCGTCGCGTTTATGCAGCAGGGCCTGTTGCTGGGCGCGCATCTGCGGATTGGCGCCGATTTCGAGGCGGGTGTGGCCCTGGTTCGGCGAGCCGATGACCTTGGCGGTGATCGACAGCATCGCCTTGGCAGAGCCGCCGATGATGTGGCCGCGCTGCTTGTGGCCGACGGTGATGTGGTTGAGCGCCGATAGTTCGCACTGCAAGGCCATGTCGTCGATGAAAATGCTGTCGCCGGCTTCAATCACCGCCTGTTGGGCATAGGTGGCATTGAAGCTGCCGCCGCAGCGGACGTGGTGTTCGCCGCTGCCGGCATGGACCAGCGAGCCGATGACGCCACCCTTGACGACGATGTTGCCGCCGGCTTCCAGCGTGGCCAGGTCGACGACGCCGCCGATTTCGATGTCGCCGCTGGCGCAGACCGTCATCCCGGCATCGACGTCGCCACTGATCACCACATTGCCGTCGAAATTGATGTTGCCGCTGGCCGAGCCGACCTGCTTGATCTTGTAGATCGGCTCGACGGCCATGCCGTTCTTGACGACGACCGGCTGACCGGTAATCGCGGCGAGCAGCAGGTCGTCGTCGCCGACGGCGAAATCGGTGCCCGGCAACTTGCTGGCGAACTTGACGACCTTGCCCGGCTTGGCCGGGATCGTCTGGCCGAGCAAGGTCCGGCCGTCGACGCCGGGCGTCGGCGGGTGGCGGCGCATCAGCGCGTCGCCGGGATGGACCACCTGAATGTCGCCGAGATCGTGATAGTCGATATGGCCGTTCAGGTCTTCATGCGGCTGCCGGTCGCGGGCTTGCGGAATCAGTGCTTCCAGTCGGCCATTGGCGCCATCTTCGGCCGGCGTGCCGCGCGCGACGACCTCACCACAGGCGCTGCCGGCGGCGACCACGGCGGCGACCACGGCGGCGATGGCGGCATCGAGCAGGCCAGCGGTCACGCCTTCGGCGGCCAGTGCGGCAACGACGGCGGCGCGCGTCACGGCGTTGCCGCCTTGCGCTGCGCCGATGTCGACGCGGGCTTCGAGGCCGTTGGCTGTGATGGCGACCCGCAGCGTGGCATCGAGCGCTTCGGCCAGCTTCAGTTCGGCCGTTTCGCCGGAATTGTATTTGCCGAGCAAGGCGGTGGCGGCCTCCGGCAGGTAGTGCAGGGCGCCATACCCCTGTTCGGCCAGTTGCTCGCGGAGCCAGGGTTCGTCGATCGGTTCCGCATCGGCTTCAGGGGCGATGCTGGCGATCAGCGTCCGGCTTGCCGGGTCGAAGCGTAAAGCGAGACCTTGGCCACGGGTTTTCTGGCTATCCAATGCGTGCCTCGCTGGTTGTACGGTATCAGGCATCTTAGCTTTCGCCCGGCCCCCGGGCAATACCGGAGATCCGCTCGTAGTCAGGTTGGCCAGCGACCCGGCGCGGAATCGGCGAGCGGCGATATTTCCCTGGTTCGGCAGATGGTCGCGCTTGGTAGAATAAGCGGATGCTCGAACTCAAGATCAATGGCGAAGTCCGCCAGTTCCCAGAAGCCCTTACCGTTGCCGGCCTGATCGGTCAGCTCGGTTACGCCGGCCAGCGGATTGCCGTCGAACGTAACGGCGAAATCGTCCCGAAGAGCCAGCACGGCTCGACCGCGCTGGCCACCGGCGACCAACTCGAAATCGTCGTCGCCGTGGGGGGCGGCTAGGATCGAGGATTCAGGATCGAGGATCGCGTGGTCCTCCTTCGCTTCTCCCTCCTGCGCTCTTACTAACCGCTAACTCCTAACCACTGGATCCTAACGAATGCATCAACTGACCATCGCCGGCAAGGCGTACCGTTCCCGTTTGCTGGTTGGTACCGGCAAGTACAAGGATTTCGCAGAAACGCGGGCGGCGCTCGATGCTTCCGGCGCCGAGATCGTCACTGTCGCCGTCCGCCGCGTCAATATCGGCCAGGACGCCGGGCAGCCCAACCTGCTCGACGCCGTGCCGCCGGCGCAGTTCACCATCCTGCCGAATACCGCCGGCTGCTATACGGCCGACGACGCGGTACGCACGCTGCGCCTGGCGCGCGAACTGCTCGACGGGCATCCGCTGTGCAAGCTGGAAGTTCTTGGCGATCCGACCAACCTCTTCCCGAACATGCCGGAAACCCTGAAAGCTGCGGCAACGCTGGTCAAGGACGGTTTTCAGGTGATGGTCTACTGCGCCGACGATCCGATCCAGGCCAAGATGCTCGAGGAAATCGGCTGCGTCGCGGTGATGCCGCTCGCTTCGCTGATCGGCTCCGGCATGGGCATCGTCAATCCGTGGAACCTGCGGCTGATCATCGACAACGCCAAGGTGCCGATCATCGTCGATGCCGGCGTCGGCACCGCCTCCGATGCGGCGATCGCGATGGAACTCGGCTGCGACGGCGTGTTGATGAATACCGCCATCGCCCACGCCAAGAACCCGGTACTCATGGCCAGCGCCATGAAAAAAGGCGTCGAAGCAGGCCGCGAGGCTTTCCTGGCGGGCCGTATGGCGCGCAAATATTACTCGGCCGACCCTTCGTCGCCGACTTCCGGACTGATCGGCTCATGAGCGATACCCCCCTGATTCAACCGAGCGTCGCCGAAGGCGACGGGACCTATACCGAAGGCCGCGAAGGCTACGGCCACATCAAGAGTTTCGTCCGGCGGGCCGGCCGGATGTCGGCGGCGCAGGAAAATTACTACGCCGAGATGATGCCGAAAATCGGCCTGGTCTATGCGCCGCAGCCGATCGACCTGGCCGCGGTCTATGGCCGGAACAACCCGAAGATCCTCGAAATCGGCACCGGCATGGGCGAAACCACCGCCAAGATCGCCGATGCCAATCGCGACAACGATTATCTCGGCGTCGAAGTGCACGTGCCGGGTGTCGGCGCGCTGTGCAAGCAGATTGCCGAGCGCCAATTGAGCAACCTGCGCATCTGCCAGCATGACGCGGTCGAAGTGGTGCGCGACATGCTGCCGGAAGGCTCGCTCGACGGCGTCCATGTCTTCTTCCCGGACCCCTGGCACAAGGCCCGCCACAACAAGCGCCGGCTGATCCAGCCGCCCTTCGTCGCGCTGCTCGCCTCGCGCCTCAAGCCGGGTGGCTATTTCCACTGCGCCACCGACTGGGAAGAGTACGCCCACCAGATGCTGGAAGTGCTCTCCGCCGAACCGACGCTGGCCAATTCGGCCGACGGCTTCGCGCCGCGCCCCGAATATCGACCGCTGACCAAGTTCGAGAATCGCGGCCTGCGTCTCGGACATGGGGTCTGGGACGTGATTTTCCGCAAAAAAGTAAGCAAGCGGCCGAGGCGGTTTGCGTAAAATGCCGCTTGATATCGATCAATAAAACAGGGGTAATCATGAAGTTCAAACAAATGTTTTTTGTGCAGTTCGCCACGCTGCTGCTCGCCTCGACCGTGGTGCAAGCCGCTGAACGGAGCGGCAAGGAAGTGGTCGATTCGGTCTGCGTGGCCTGTCACGCGACCGGCAAGGACGGCGCGCCGAAGATCGGCGATCAGGCCGCCTGGGCGCAGCGCGCCGCCAAGGGTCTGGACAAGCTGACGACCAACGCCATTGCCGGTGTCCGCAACATGCCGGCGCACGGCGGCCAGGCCGCGCTGACCGATATCGAAATGAGCCGTGCCGTCGGCTACATGGTGAGCGGCGGCCAGGCGGCCGATACGAACAAGGCCTACAGTTCGCCGAAAACCCGTTCCGGCCAACTGGTGGTCGAGGAGCGCTGTCAGGATTGCCACGCCAGCGGCAAGAATGGCGCCCCGAAGCTGGGTGACATGGCGGCCTGGAAACCGCGTCTGGCCAACGGCGTCGCGCCGCTTGTCAAGTCGGCGATCGGCGGCCACAAGGGCATGCCGGCGCGTGGCGGCCTGGACAATCTGAGCGACGCCGAAGTCCGTGCGGCGGTCGAATTCATGGTCGGCCAGACCGGCGGAGCCGGCACCAAGAAATAAATTTTCCGCGCTCCTTTCCGGGGCCGGTAGCGAACCTCTGCCAGCGACTGTTTGCCGATGGTGGAGGTTTCTGTTTTTCACTGCCGTATTTTGCGGCGCATTCCCATTCAGAGTATTTCGCCATGTGGTTCAAAAATCTTCAGCTTTACCGTTTACCGACGCCGTGGAACATCGATCTTGCCAAGTTCGAGGAACAACTGGCGCGCGCCCCGTTCGTCAAATGCCCGAGCAATCAGCCGATGAGTCGCGGCTGGGTTTCGCCGCGCCAGGATGGCGCTCTGGTCTACTCGTCAAACCAGCAGTGGCTGGTGGCGCTGGCCGTCGAGCAGCGCCTGCTGCCCTCGTCGGTGGTCAATGAGGAGGTCAAGGAGCGGGCCGAGGCGATCGAAGCCCAGCAGGGCTATGCCCCCGGCCGCAAGCAGTTGAAGGAGCTGCGCGAACGGGTCACCGAAGAACTGATGCCGCGCGCCTTTACCCGCCGCCGCAAGACCTTCGTCTGGATCGATCCGCAAAACGGCTGGTTCTGCGTCGATGCCGGCAGTCCGGGCAAGGCCGAGGAAGTCATCGAGCACCTGCGGCACTGCCTCGACGAATTCCCGCTGACCATGTTGCATACCCAGATTTCGCCGCAAGCGGCGATGGCCGACTGGCTGGCCGGCGGCGATGCACCGGCCGGCTTTACCATCGACCGCGACTGCGAACTGAAGGCGGCCGGCGAGGAAAAGGCGGCGGTCCGCTATGTCCGCCACGCGCTCGACGGCGACGAGATCAGCGGCGAGATCAAGGCTCACCTGGCCAGCGGCAAATTGCCGACGCGCCTGGCGCTCACCTGGGATAACCGGATTTCCTTCGTCCTGTCGGAAAAGCTCGAAGTCAAACGCCTGGCCTTCCTCGACCTGCTCAAGGAAGAAGCGGAAAAGAGCGCCGAACGGGCCGACGAGCAATTCGATGCCGACTTCGCGCTGATGACCGGCGAATTCGTCCGCTTCCTGCCGCAATTGGTCGAGGCGCTCGGCGGCGAAGTCGTCGAAACGCCGTGAACGTCTGTCCCTGCGGCAGCGGCAAGCCCTACGCCGGCTGCTGCGGTGGACTACACGCCGGAACCATCGATGCGCCGAGCGCCGAGGCGCTGATGCGCTCGCGCTACAGTGCCTACGTGCTCGGCCTGGAGCCTTATCTGCTGGCCACCTGGCATGCCTCGACCCGGCCCGCCGCGCTGGGCCTGGCCGAGGAAAGCGCTACCAAGTGGCTGGGCCTGGAGATCAAAGGGCGGCAGATGCCGGACGCCAGCCACGCCACCGTCGAGTTCGTTGCCCGCTACCGGGTCGCCGGGCGCGGCCACCGGCTGCACGAAATCAGCAATTTCATCCGTGAGGCTGGGCGTTGGTTCTACGTCGACGGCGACGTGCGCAGCCAATAGGCTGGCTCGGCCCGCCGCCCCGCTTCAAACCGGCGGCGGGTTTTGCGCCGGCCGGTGGCGCTGCAGCACTTGGCGCAGCTCCTGTTGGTCGATCGGTTTGGCGATATGGCCGACCATGCCGGCCGCCCGGCATTTTTCCCGCTCTTCGGCGAAGGCATGCGCCGTCTGGGCAATGATCGGCAAACCGGGGGCGAGCGCCAGGATCTGGCGCGCCGCTTCATAGCCATCGATGCCCGGCATCTGGATGTCCATCAGGACGATATCGTAGGCCGCAGGTCCATCCTGGCGGACCCGTTCAACCGCCGCCAGGCCATCGCCGGCCAGCGTTACCCGGGCGCCATCCAGCGTCAGGTTTTCTTCGAGTATCGCCTGGTTGGCACTGTCGTCGTCGACGACCAGAATCGAAAGGCCGGCCAGTGAGCCGGCGCCGGCCGGCAGTGCGGCATCCGGCTGGTCGGCCGGGGGCACGGCGAGCCGCCCGGAGGGGATGTAGGGCAGGCGAAATTCGACTGTGGTGCCGACGCCGGGCTCGCTGATCACCCGAATCTCTCCGCCCATCAAATCGAGTATCTGTTTGCTGATCGCCAGGCCGAGACCGGTGCCGCCGTAACGGCGGGTCGATGAAGCATCGGCCTGTTGAAAAGGATTGAACAGCATGGCGAGCTGTTCTCCGCTCATACCGATGCCGGTGTCGGTGACCCGGAATACCAGTTGTTCGTCCTGGCGGGAGAGCGATAGCGTGACACTTCCGGCGGGGGTGAACTTGACCGCGTTGGAGAGCACGTTGAGCAGGACCTGGCCGATGCGCAACGGATCGCCGATGCACAGTCCGGGAAGGTCGGCGGCCAGCCGGACCCGTAGCTCGAGTTGTTTGGCCTGGGCCTGGTCGCGCACCAGATCGAGCGCATGGCTGACGATCTCGGCTGGAACCAGGTCGATTTGTTCGATGTTCAGCTTGCCCGCATCGAGCTTCGAGAAGTCGAGGATGTCGTTGATCACGCCGAGCAGGCGCTTGCCGGAGGTGCGGATCTTGGCAAAGGCATCGCGTGCCTTGTCGCTGTTGTCGTAGTGGCGATAGCCGATATCGGCGAAGCCGAGCACGCCATTGAGCGGGGTGCGGATCTCGTGACTCATGTTGGCCAGGAACTCGCGCCTTATCCGGGCCAGGCTCTCGGCGGCAAGCAGTGCCCGTTCACGGGCCTGGGCCGCCGCCCGCTGCTCGCTGACATCGACGAAACTGGTTACCGCGCCGATGATTTCACCGTTGCGCAGCATCGGGTGGGTAGCGTACATCACCGGTACGGCGTGGCCATCGGCATGCCAGTACACCTCGTTGTCGACGCGCACCTGCTGACCCAGTTTGAGCGCCCGCAGGCCGGGGCATTCCGCTGCCGGATAGGGCGAGCCGTCGGCCCGGCTGTGATGGAACAGCGGATGGACCGGGCGGCCGATGACCTGCTCGGCCCGGTAGCCGAGCATGGCGCAGGCCGCCGGATTGATGAAAGTGATGATGCCGTTGCGGTCGCTGCCGTACAGCCCGTCGGCACTGGAGTCGAGAATGTGGCTGGCCCGCGCCTCGGTTTCCATCAGCGCGGTGGTCCGTTGCTGGACCAGTTCCTCGAGATGGCGGCGGTGCTGTTGCAGTTCGGCTTCGCTGCGCTTGCGCTCGCTGATGTCGCGAAACACATTGACGGCACCGCTGACCCGGCCGTCGAGTTCGACGGCGGCCACCGTGAATTCGACCGGGAAGCAGCTGCCATCCTTGCGCCAGTAGAGATCGTCATTGACTTGCCGACGCGCCCCGTCGTGCAGGGTTCGCGAAACCTCGCAATCGGCAGGCGCATAGGGGTTGCCATCGGCCTTGTGATGGTGGGTTGTGGCGTGCAGGTCGAGGCCGACTCCTTCGTCGGCAGCCCAGCCCAGCATCTTGCGGCCGGCCGGGTTCACGAAGACGACCTTGCCGGCCAGATCGACGCCGCAGATGCCTTCGCCCGCCGAGGCGAGAATCAACTCGCTCTGCCGCTGCGCCTCTTCGGCGAGCCGCTTGGCCTGTTCGAGTTGGCCGGTATAGTCGGTTTCCTGACGGAGCAGGGCGGCATGGTCGGCCTCGCGCCGTTGCCAGCCGCGGTAAAGCAGGAGCGCCGAGAACAACGAGGTGACGATGAATATGACAGCCAGCCCGATAAGGTTCCGCGCGTCGTTGCGCGCTTCGGCCAGGTAATCGTCGTCGGCCAGGCCGACCACCAGGTAAAGCGGATAGGAATTTATCCGGCGGAAATGGTAGGCGCGGGAAATGCCGTCGACGCCGGAGCGGGTGTGATAAGTGGCCGTTTGCGGCGGCGACTCGAGCAGGGCATGCAACTCGGCGGAGGGCGTCGTCGCTCCTGCCGAAGCACCGCGGGCATCGTCCCTGGCGTAGCGGGCGATCAGATTGGTGTGGTCCCACAGGCCGATATTGCCCTTGGGTCCGAGGTCGATCTTGGCGAACAAGTTGATGAACTGATCGATCGTCACGGCGACGTGGACATCGCCGGCGAAGGAGCCGTCCGGATTGTCGATGCGCCGCCCCAGGGTGATCATCTGCTGCTGGGCGGCTCGCCCCATCAGGGGTTGGGAGAAGACCAGGCCGGCTGCCGGATCGTCGCGCAGGCGGATGAACTGGGGGCGGTCGGCGATGCTCGCATTGGCCACCCGGACGCCTTTGGCGCCGTGCCGGATGATCCCGTCGGCGTCCACCACGCGCAGGCCGAGCGCCTCGGGAATATGGGCATCCTGCTGGGCGAGGAAGGCGGCCAGCGCCTTGTCGTCGATCCCGCCGTTGGCCATCTGGCGGGTCACCTCGTCTCTGACCGAGAGCAGGGTGATGTCGATCTTGCCGATGAAGCCGACCAGCGCTTCATCGAGGATCTTGGCGTAGTTTTCGGTCAGGGTTATCGCCTGGATCTCTTCGCGTTCGCGCCGTTGCTCGATGACCAGCGCAACCATGACGACCACGAACAGATTGATCAGCAGGGTGCCGATCGCCAGCGATCGAACGAAGCGACGACGGCTAAGGATCGATCGGTCCAGGCTTGCAACGGCGTTCATGCTTCCCCCAATCAGAATGTCACCATCATTCTTGTTTTCGATATTGCCGTAGACCTTCACTATGACAGGGATTGCAGCCCGGCGCCACGGCTGCGCCGGCATTTTGCGGGGGAGCCGTTTTGTTTGCGGTTGGCGGTTGCTTCGCTGGCTGCGCTTTGCGATGATCCGGGGAATATCTTGGAGGAACGATGGATACGAAGCTCGCGCCGGTGATTGAAGCGCCATGGAAGCAATACTCGCTGCTGGTGGTCGATGACGAACCGGGCATGCGCAGTTTTCTGCAGCGCGCCTTGACGCCGCGCTGTGGCGTGGTCGATGCCGCCGACAGCATCGAGCAGGCCGAGCCGATGCTGCGCCGGCGGCTCTACGATCTGATCGTGCTCGATATTGCGCTGCCCGGGCGCTCCGGTATCGACTGGCTGCACCAGTTGCGCGACGAGGGTTATGCCGGCGAGGTGGTGATGATGACCGCCTATGCCGACCTCGACACGGCGATCGATGCGATGCGCGCCGGAGCGGCCGATTTCCTGCTCAAGCCGTTCTCGCTGGCCCAGGTGCTGAATGCCATCCAGCGCTGCTTCGAGCGTTCGACGCTGGTCCGCGAGAACTTCGTGCTGCGCCGCGAAGTCAGCGAACGCTCGGCCGATATCGAAGGCATGATCGGCTCCTCGGACGCCATGACCGAAGTCTGCGAGCGGCTCAAACGCATCGCGCCGACGCCGGCCACCGTGCTGCTCACCGGCGAATCCGGCACTGGCAAGGAAGTCGCGGCGCGCGCCCTGCACCGGATGAGCAATCGGGCGAACGGCCCGTTCGTGCCGGTCAACTGCGCGGCGATTGCCGCCGAGTTGATCGAATCGGAGCTGTTCGGCCACGTCAAGGGTGCCTACACCGGCGCCCAGCACAGCCGCGAGGGCCTGTTCTACTACGCCCGGGGCGGCACGCTGTTCCTCGACGAGATCGCCGAAATGCCGCCGGCCGCCCAGGCCAAGCTGCTGCGCGTGCTGGAAGAGCGGCGCATCCGGCCGGTCGGTTCGGAACAGGAAATCCCGGTCGACGTGCGAGTCATCGCGGCGACCAATCGCGACCTGAAAGTCGAGGTCGCCGCCCAGCGTTTTCGCCAGGATCTCTACTACCGTCTGCAGGTGGTCGAAGTCACGCTGCCGCCGCTGCGCGAGCGGCCGGAAGATCTGCCGCTGCTGGTCGAACATTTCATCAGCCAGCTGGCGCCTTATCTCGACGTGCCGCGGCTGGCGCTCGACGGCCGAACGCTGGCCCGGATGGCGGCCTATGACTGGCCGGGCAATGTGCGCGAACTGAAGAACTTCGTCGAGCGCTCGCTGATTCTCGGCTGGTTCGATCTCGGCCCGGAACCGAAGGCGAGCAGCGCGCCAGCCGGGGCCATCAACGAAACGCTGGAGGCGGTCGAAAAACGCCACATTCTCGCCGTGCTCGCTGCCTGCGAAGGCAACAAGTCGGAAGCCGGCCGCCGCCTCGGGGTGTCGCGCAAGACGCTGGATCGCAAGTGCCAGGCCTGGGGTCTGGCCGAAATGCATTGAGTACGCTGTCATAACGCCGCTCCGGCCGATGCCCGCCAGCCTGTTGACGCCGCCCAGCCGGCGGTCGATTCGCGTTCGCCTGCTGCTCCTCGCCCTGCTGCCGCTCGGCATCGTGCTGCCCTTGCTGGTGGCCGTGCTGGCCATCTGGGGCGGCGACTACCTCGACCGGCTGCTGATCACCAAGGTGCAGGCCGATCTGGCCGTCGCCCATGGCTATTACGAACGGGTCGCCGCCGGCGTCGGTCGCTCGGTCGAAGGGCTGGCCGGCTCGGCGCGCCTGGCCGGCGCCTTGCAGCGCCCGGGCGGCCAGCGTGCGGCGGCGGTCGACGGCGTGCTGGACGATGTGCGGCGCGGCCAGAAGCTCGATTTCCTGCATTTTTTCGATATCGAACGCAGCGCCGCCGAAGCCTCGGCCTGGCCGGTGATCAAGGCGGCCCTGGCCGGTACGGCGGGCACCGAAACCGAGCTGTTCTCCGCCGCCCAACTGGCGGCGATCGACCCGGAGCTGCCGGCCAGGGCCTTGACCCCGCTGCTGGCGACGGTCAGCGCCAAAGCCGATAGTCGGCAGGTCGAAGATCGCGGCCTGGTCATTCACAGTGCCGCGCCGGTGCACGCCGCCGACGGCCGGCTGCTCGGCGTGCTGGCCGGCGGGGTGCTGCTCAACAAGAATCTGGCTTTCATCGACCGGCTGAACGAGATCGTCTATCCCGAAGGCGCCTTGCCCTTCGGCAGCGCCGGCACGGCGACGCTGTTTCTCGGCGACGTCCGGGTGGCGACCAATGTCCGCCTGTTCGAAGGCGGCCGGGCGATCGGCACACGCGTTTCGGCGGCCGTGCATCAGGCGGTGCTCAACGAGGGGCGCACCTGGCTGGACCGCGCCTTCGTCGTCAAGGACTGGTACGTCTCGGCCTACGAACCGCTGAGCAATGAGCGGGGCGAGCGCATCGGCATGCTCTATGTCGGTTTTCTCGATGGCCCCTTCGCGCAGGCCTGGCACCAGGCCTTTGCCGTCGTCGTCGGGCTGTTCGCGCTGGCCATGGGCGTGGCCGGCATCTTCGCGGTGCTCTGGGCGCGGCGCGTCTTCAAGCCGATCGAGCGCATGCACGCGACCATGCACGCCATCGAGCAGGGCGATGCCGATGCCCGGGTCGGCGCAGTGGCCAGCCAGGACGAGCTGGCCGTCGTCGCCGAGCATTTCGACCGGCTGCTTGACCGTCTGCAGGCGCAGACCCGGTCGCTGAAACGCTGGGGGCAGTCGCTCGATGCCAAGGTGGCCGAGCGGACGGCCGAGCTGGTGCAGGCAGTGGCCGACCTGAAAGCGGCCCAGTCGCAACTGGTGATGAACGAAAAACTGGCGGCGATCGGTCAGCTGACGGCCGGTGTCGCCCATGAAATCAATAATCCGGTGGCCGTCATTCTCGGCAATCTCGATGTGCTGCGCGACATTCTCGGCCCGGCGGCCGAGCCGGTGGCGCCGGAGATCCGGCTGATCCACGAGCAGGTGCACCGGATCCGGCTGATCGTCGCCAAACTGCTGCAATTCGCCCGGCCGCAGGACTACGTCGGCTATCTCGAACCGGTCGCCCCGACACCGCTGGTCCAGGACAGTCTGGTGCTGGTCGGCCACCTGCTGAAGAAGGGCAACATCGCGATCAAGCAGCATTTCGAATCGACCCGGCATGTGCTGTGCAATCGCAACGAACTGCAGCAGGTGCTGATCAACCTGCTGGTCAATGCCATCCAGGTCATGCCGGACGGCGGCGTGCTGACGCTGGCGGCCGAGGACTGGGACGAGGCCGACATGCCGGTCGGCCTCAAGCTGGTCGTCGCCGATACCGGGCCCGGCCTGACGCCACCCGAGCGCGAGCGCCTGTTCCAGCCTTTCTACACCGCCAAGAAGCCAGATGGCACCGGGCTCGGCCTGTGGGTCAGCCTGTCGCTGATCGAGCGTTACGGCGGCCGGATCAGCGTGGACAGCGAGCCCGGCCACGGTTCGCGGTTCACCGTCTGGCTACGCTTCGAGCCGCTGGCGCTGGAACGTATCGTCTAGCAAATTTCACATTTCCTTTCACATTTGTGGACTAGGATGAAGGAACCTCAATTCCTTGTGGAGATCATCATGGGACTTCTTGATTCGGTAGTTGGTGCGCTGGCCGGTGGCCAGCCGGGCGGCAACAACGCGCTGCTCGAAACGGTGATGCAGCTGATCAACAACCCGCAAACCGGCGGCCTGGCCGGCTTGATCCAGTCTTTCCAGCAGGGCGGATTGGGGAATATCGTCAATTCCTGGGTGTCGACCGGCGCCAACCTGCCGGTTTCGGCCGAGCAGATCCAGAACGTGCTCGGCAACTCGCAGCTGCAAGGCCTGGCCGCGCAACTCGGAGTCAGTCCGGAGCAGGCTTCGGGCAATCTGGCCGAGTTGCTGCCGCAACTGGTCGATAAGCTGACGCCAAACGGCCAGGTGCCGCAGGGTGGCGATCTGATGGCACAAGGCCTCGATCTGCTGAAGGGCAAGCTGTTCGGCTGATGGCCTTTGGTCATGCGGCGCTATGTCGCATCCGCCGATCCGGAATATGCGTTTAGCATTGGTTCCGGTCCTGCTTCAACGCGGGATCGCCCTGAAGCCTGTTGTTTTCGGCCCCGCGCTTACCTGGCGGGGCCGTTTTTTTGTAACGCGTCGGTTGCCGCTTTCGGCCGTCGTCTGATGAACGGCCGCTGAGCTCAGCTTTCCAGGAAGCGTTCGAGCAGCACGTTGAGGAAGCGCCGGCCCTTCAGCGTCGGCGCGATGCGTTCCGGGCCGATCTCGAGCAGGCCTGCCGCTTCGGCGGCGCGCAGTTGCGGCAGGATGCGCTGTAGCGGCTGCGCCGTACGCGCTTCGAACAGGGCCGGGTGAAAGCCGTCGGCCAGGCGCAGCGCGTTCATCATGAATTCGAAGGGCAGGCTGGCCGCCTCGACCTGGGTCTCTTCCTGCACCGGCTGGCCGCGGCCGATGTTCTCGAGGTAAGCCTTCGGGTGTTTCCAGCGCATCTGGCGCAGGACGCGGTCGTGCAGCGTCAGCTTGGAATGCGCCCCGGCCCCGATCCCTAGGTAATCGCCGAAATACCAGTAGTTCAAGTTGTGCCGGCACTGCTTGTCGGGCCGGGCGAACGCCGAGGTTTCGTAATTGCTGAAGCCGGCGACGGCCAGCCGTGCTTCGATGGCATCCTGCATGTCGGCGCACAGATCGTTTTCCGGCAGCTCCGGCGGGAAGGCGGCGAAGCGGGTGTTCGGCTCGAGGGTCAGCTGGTAGCAGGAGAGGTGCGCCGGGGAAAATCCCAATGCGCTGTCGACGTCGCTGAGCGCCTGTTCCAGCGTCTGGCCGGGCAGGCCGTACATCAGGTCGAGATTGAACGAAGGGAAATGCTCGCCGGCCAGTTGCGCGGCGCGCTTCGCTTCGGCGGCGCCATGGATGCGGCCGAGGGCTTGCAGGTGCGCGTCGTTGAAACTCTGGATGCCGAGCGACAGCCGGTTGACGCCGGCTGCCCGGAAACCGGCGAACTTCGCCGCTTCGACCGTGCCGGGGTTGGCTTCCAGGGTGATTTCGGCATCCGGCGCCAGCATGGCCAGCGCCCGGAAGGCGCCGATCAGCTCGTCGATGGCGGCCGGCGAGAGCAGGCTGGGCGTCCCGCCGCCGAAGAAGACGCTGACCACCGGCCGACCCCAGATCAGCGGCAGGGCGGCTTGCAGGTCGGCGATCAGGGCGGCGACATAGTCGCGCTCGGGAATCGTCTCCGGCGCTTCGTGCGAGTTGAAATCGCAATAGGGGCACTTCTGGACGCACCACGGGACATGGACATAGAGCGCCAGCGGCGGCGAGACGCGGAACTCGAGGGGCGCGGCGCCCAGGGGGCCGGTGGCCGGCCCTTTGTCCGGAAAAATGGGGATGGTGCGGGCCACGGAATTACAGGGTCGGCAGGCGGGCGATCAGCTGCTGCATGGCCAGGCCGCGATGCGACAACTGGTTCTTGACCGCGGCGTCGAGTTCGGCGGCCGTCTGGCAATGCGTCGGCACGTAGAACAGCGGGTCGTAGCCGAAGCCGTCGGCGCCGCGCTGGGCTTCAAGAATGACCCCGTGCCATTGGCCTTCGGCGATGATCGGTTGCGGATCGTCGGCGGCGCGGACGAGCACCAGCACGCAGGCGAAATGGGCGCGCCGGTCGGTTTGTCCGGCCAGTTCGGCGAGCAGCTTGGCGTTGTTGCGGGCATCCGATTTCGGCTCGCCGGCATAGCGTGCCGAATAGACGCCGGGCGCCCCGCCGAGGGCGGCGACGCACAGCCCGGAATCGTCGGCCAGGGCCGGCAGGCCGGACAACTGGGCGGCGTGGCGGGCCTTGGCCAGGGCGTTTTCGACAAAGGTGCAGTGCGGCTCTTCGGCTTCCGGAATGCCGAGTTGCCCCTGGGGAATGACCTCGAAGCCGAGCGGCGCGAGCAGCGCGTTCAGCTCCTTCATCTTCTTGGCGTTGTTCGAGGCGAGGACGAGCTTTTTCATGAAGCGAGGGCGCTCTGCTGGGCGGCGATCAACTGGCGGATGCCGGCTTCGGCAAGGTCGGTCAGGCTGTTCATCTGCAGCCGGGTGAACGGCTCGCCTTCGGCCGTGCCCTGGATTTCGACAATGCCGCCAGAGCCGGTCATGACGATATTCATGTCGGTATCGCAATTGGAGTCTTCCGGGTAGTCGAGGTCGAGCACCGGCGAGCCTTGGTAGATGCCGACCGAGACTGCGGCGACATGGTCGCGCACCGGGTTGGCCGGCAGCTTGCCGGCCTTGACGAGCTTTTCGCAGGCTTCGTAGAGGGCGACCCAGGCGCCGGTAATCGAGGCGCAGCGGGTGCCGCCGTCGGCCTGCAGAACGTCGCAGTCGAGGGTGATCTGGCGTTCGCCGAGCGCCTTCAGGTCGGTGACGGCGCGCAGGCTGCGGCCGATCAACCGCTGGATTTCCTGGGTGCGGCCGGTCTGCTTGCCCTTGGCCGCTTCGCGCGACGAACGGGTGTGGGTGGCGCGCGGCAGCATGCCGTATTCGGCGGTGACCCAGCCCTGGCCCTTGCCGCGCAGGAAGGGCGGCACGTTTTCCTCGACGCTGGCGTTGCACAGGACGCGGGTATCGCCCATCTCGATCAGTACCGAACCCTCGGCATGACGGGTGAAGTTGCGGGTCAGGCGGACCGTGCGGAGTTGGTCGGGCTGGCGTTGGCTGGGGCGCATGAAATGTCCTTATTTTTTGGGATTGAATTTGTCGATGGCGGAGCGGATTTCCTCGATCGCCTTTTCGATTTCGTCGTCGGTCAGGTCGCTCTTGTAGGCCGGATTGCGGCCGAATTCCTCGAGCCGCGTGGTCACTTCGTCCTGGGTCATGGTCTGGGTCGAGATGGCGCTGCTCGCCTCGTCGACATAGCTTTCTTCCCAGCGCACGGCAACGGCGGACAGGTTGTCGCCGTGCGGCCCGCCCTTGGTTTCCGCCTGCGCCAGCAGTAGCGGCAGGGCGTGCAGCAGGTTGGCGCCCTTCAACGCAATGGCCATCAGTTCGCCGGAGGTGACGCCCCACAAACCATCGGTGCACAGCAGCAGGATATCGCCATGTTCGAGCGGGGTCTTGCGCGAGAACTCGATCTCCGGCGGCGTCGGGCTGCCCAGGCAACTGTAGATCTTGTTGCGGTCCGGGTGCACCGCCGCCTGCGTCTCGGTGATCATGCCTTCGTCGACCATCAGCCGGACGCGCGAGTGATCCCGGGTCTGGGCAATCACCCGCCCGGCCCGCATCAGGAACAGCCGGGAATCGCCGGCGTGCGCCCAGTAGGCGATGTTGTCCTGAACGATGCAGGCGACGCAGGTGGTGCGCGGCGTGTCCTTCAGGTGATGGCGCGCCGTGTAGTCGAGAATGGCATGGTGCGCATTGGTGATGCTCTTCTGCAGGAAGCGGAAGGGGTCGGCGAGCAGCGGCCGGGCTTCGCGCTGGAAGGCGTCGGCCAGCGTCTGGATGGCGATCTGCGCGGCGATTTCGCCGTAGTGGTGGCCGCCCATGCCGTCGGCGGCAACCATCAGCAGCGCATCGCGCGAGTAACAGTAGGTGGTCCGGTCCTCGTTGTTGGCGCGCCCACCCTGCCGGCTTTCCTGATAGATGGTGAATCTCATTTATTCGGCTTCCTGAGTTTGTCGACGAAGCGGCCGAGCCAGTTGGGATTGATTTTCGGCTCCGGCGGCGTGACGGTTTCGACCAGGGCTTTCTGCAGCGCGAAGACGCTTTGCGGTCGGTAAAGATGGTTGAGGTTCAGGCACCAGTCGATGATCTCCAGCAGGCGATCGGAGAACTGGCCGTCCCAGCGCAGCATGGCCGGTACCAGGGTGTCCTTCTTCAGGCGCTCGTCGGCCGCTTGCGGCGCGCAGCCGGCCAGGCAGGCATACATCGAGGCGCCGACGCTGTAGATGTCGCTCCACGGACCGAGATCCTTGCGTCCGCCGTAGTGTTCCGGCGACGCGAAGCCGGGCGTGTACATCGGCTTGAGCATCGGCTGGTCGGTCGACAAGGTTTGCCGGGCAGCGCCGAAGTCGATCAGTACCGGGGTGTTGTCGGCCCGCAGGTAGATGTTCGACGGCTTCAGGTCGAGGTGCAGCAGCTTGTGCGAATGGACTTCGCGCAGGCCGTTGAGCATGCGGGTGAAAACGCCGCGGATGAAACGCTCGGAAATGTGTCCCTGGTGTTTCTGGATGAACTCCTGCAGCGTGCGCCCGTGCTCGTATTCCATCACCATGTAGACGGTGTCGTTGGAGCGAAAGAAATTCAGCACGCGAATGACGTTCGGGTGCGACAGCCGGGCCAGCGAACGGCCTTCCTCGAAGAAGCACTTCATGCCGTAACGGAAGGCGCCGAGGTGCTCGCTGGTGATCACCGGCTTGACGTCGCCCTTGCCGCGCAGCGCCAGGCTGTTCGGCAGGTATTCCTTGATGGCGACCTGCCGGCCCTCGGGATCGGTGGCGAGGTACACGATCGAAAAGCCGCCGAGCGAGAGCTGGCGGTCGATGGTGTACTCTTCGAGCGGGTAGCCGTTAGGTAGCGGCTGATTGGCTTGTTGCGCCATTGATCTCGCGGTTATGATGCAGTGTCAGGCATTTTCGGGCGTGTTGTCCGGCCTGTAAAGCTGAAGAGGCGCCAACAATGATTAGTAGTATGACCGGTTATGCCGTCAAAACGCGCGATGTCGAGCGCGGATCCCTGCAATTGGAATTAAAAAGCGTCAATTCGCGCTACCTCGATTTTCATTTCCGAGTTACCGAAGAGTTGCGTTCGCTGGAAATGCCGCTACGCGAACTGCTCGCCAGCCGCCTGACGCGCGGCAAGGTGGAATGCCGACTGGCCTTCAATGCGACCGCGGCGCGCGGCGACCAACTGCAACTCAACGACGATCTGTTCGCCTCGCTGAAAAACCTCAACGACCGGGTGCGCGGTGAAATGCCCGAGGCTAGGGCGCTGTCGGTAAACGACGTGCTGCGCTGGCCGGGGATGTTCGGCGACCAGAGCATCGACTTTGTCGCCCTCGGACCCGAAGTGATGGCGCTGGCCCGCGAAGCGCTGGCCGATTTTTCGGCAACCCGGGGCCGCGAAGGCGAAAAGCTGGCAGCGATGATCGTCGACCGCGTCAATGGCATGCGCGAAATCGTCCGTCAGGTGGCGCCGCGCATTCCCGAAGCCCAGGCCCTGTTCACCGACAAGTTGCGTCAGCGTCTGACCGAGGCGCTGGGCAACGCCAGCGATGACCGCATCCTCCAGGAAGTCGCCGTCTTCGCGACGCGCATCGATGTCGCCGAAGAACTCAGCCGCCTGAACACCCATCTCGACGAAGTCGAACGCGTGCTGAAGCAGGGCGGCGCGTGCGGCAAGCGCCTCGATTTCCTGATGCAGGAACTCAATCGCGAAGCCAATACGCTGGGTTCGAAGTCGGCGATCACCGAAGTGTCGCAGGCGGCGATGGACCTCAAGCTGCTCATCGAGCAAATGCGCGAACAGATTCAGAACCTGGAGTAGTTTTTATTTTTTTGATGGGCAACGGCCGTCTGGCCTTGCCGTGAGTGAAGCGGCCGCCGGCAGCGGCCGCTGACAATTTTTTGCTGGAAATGCGCTATGGCCGGAAATCTCTATGTTGTCGCCGCCCCCTCGGGGGCTGGCAAAACGACGCTGGTGCGTCTGTTGCTGGAACAGGAAGCGACGGTCCATCTGTCGATTTCCTCCACGACGCGCGCCCCGCGCCCCGGCGAGCAGGACGGCAGGGAATACCATTTTGTCGAGGCCGCCGAATTCCAGGCGATGATTGCCCGCGAGGAATTCCTTGAGTGGGCCGAGGTGCATGGCAATTTCTACGGCACCTCGAAGAAGTGGATTGCCGACCAGCTGGCCGCCGGCCACGATGTGTTGCTGGAAATCGACTGGCAGGGGGCGCAGCAGGTGCGGGCCTTGTTCCCGGAGGCGATCGGGGTCTTCATCATGCCGCCCTCGATGGAGGAGCTGACCCGTCGATTGACCGGGCGCGGCACTGACAGCGCCGACGTCATCGCCCGCCGATTGTCCGCGGCACAAGCCGAGATGCGCCATGTCGGGGAATTTGACTATGTTATTATTAACGACCAGTTGGCTCAGGCACTGGATGATTTGCGTGCCGTGGTGCGCGCTTCCAGCCTGACCATCTCGGCGCAGCGTGCCCGTCACGCCGCCCTTTTTGCTCGAATGATCTGATTTAGAGGTTTTACATGGCCCGCGTTACCGTCGACGATTGCATGAAACGAATTCCCAACCGCTTCCAGATGACCTTGGCTGCCGCTCACCGCGCCCGTCAACTGGCCAACGGCGCCACCCCGTTCGTCGATCCGGAGAAGGACAAACCGACCGTCATCGCCCTGCGCGAAATGGCGATCGGCAAAGTCGGTCTGGAAGTGCTCAACCGCGGTCAGGCCTGAAGGTAGGGGCGGTGAAGATAGATGGGTTCAACGCCGTCGCCTCTGCCGCCCGCTTCTGAGGAACCCGCCTACCGGGTTTTCCTTGATAGTCTCGATTATCTAGCGCCTGCCGATGTAGAACGTATCAAGGCGGCGTATGTCTTCGCCGAACGCGCCCATGCGAACCAGAAACGCATGTCGGGCGAAGCCTACATCACACATCCGCTGGCCGTTGCCGGCGCCGTCGTCGAGTGGCGGATGGATGCCGATGCCGTTGCCGCGGCCTTGCTGCACGACGTTCTCGAAGATACCGGGACGACCAAGCGCGAACTGGCCGACAAATTCGGCAAGGAAGTCGCCGAGCTGGTAGATGGCCTGTCCAAGCTCGACAAGATGGAATTCGCTTCCTACCAGGAAGCCCAGGCCGAAAATTTCCGCAAGATGCTGATGGCCATGGCGCGCGATCTGCGCGTCGTGCTGATCAAGCTGGCCGATCGCCAGCACAATCTGCAGACGATGTCGGCGATGCGTCTCGACAAGCGCCAGCGCATCGCCCGCGAAACCCTGGAAATCTACGCGCCGATTGCCCTTCGTCTGGGCCTGAACAAGCTCTACCGCGAATTGCAGGACACCTGCTTCCGTCTGATCCACCCGCATCGCGCCGAGGTGCTGACCAAGGCGCTGAAAGCGGCGCGCGGCAATCGCAACGAGCTGCTGGTCCGCATTCTCGACGGCATCGAAGGCAAGCTCGAGCACGCCGGCTTGAAAGCCGAGGTATTCGGCCGCGAGAAGAGCCTGTATTCGATCTTTCGCAAGATGCGCGACAAGCACCTGTCGTTTTCCCAGGTCTTCGACATCTATGGCTTTCGCGTCGTCGTCGAGAACGTGCCGACCTGCTATCTGGCGCTCGGTGCCTTGCACAGCCTGTACAAGCCGGTGCCCGGCAAGTTCAAGGATTACATCGCGATTCCCAAGGCCAACGGCTACCAGTCGCTGCACACCACGCTGATCGGTCCCTACGGCACGCCGGTCGAGGTGCAGATCCGGACGCACGACATGCACCACGTCGCCCAGGAGGGCGTCGCCGCGCACTGGCTCTACAAAGACAGCGAAGACAGCGGCGCCGACCTGCAGGTCAAGACGCACAAATGGCTGCAGTCGCTGCTCGAAATGCAGGGCAACGATTCGGCCGAGTTCTTCGAGAACGTCAAGATCGATCTGTTCCCGGACGAGGTCTACGTCTTTACGCCCAAGGGCAAGATCATGGCCATGCCGCGCGGCGCGACGGTGGTCGATTTCGCCTACGCCGTGCACACCGACGTCGGCCATCACTGCTCGGCAGCCCGCATCAATCAGGAACTGGCGCCGCTACGCACCGAACTGCACAATGGCGATCTGGTCGAGATCATCACCTCGCCACAAGCCAGCCCCAATCCGGTCTGGCTGACTTACATCAAGACCGGCCGGGCGCGCAGCAAGATCCGCCACTTCCTCCGCACCATGCAGAACGAGGAGTCGGCCCGTCTCGGCGAACGCCTGCTACGCCAGGAACTGCTGTCGCTCGGGGTGGTGCCGATTTCGATCCCGGACGACGCGTGGAATCAGATGGTCAAGTCCGGCGGCCAGAAATCGATCGAAGAGGTATACACCGACATCGGCCTCGGCAAGCGCCTGCCGTCGCTGGTTGCCCGACGCCTGCTGGCGCGCGAGGACATGTCGCCGGATATGCCGAGCAACATGACGCTGGCCATCCACGGCACCGAAGGTATGGCCATCCAGTTGGCCCGCTGCTGCCAGCCGATCCCGGGCGATCCGATCATTGGCTCGATCAAGAAAGGTAGTGGCCTGGTCATCCACACCCACGATTGTCCGACCATCCGCAAATCGCGCTCGGCCGAGCCGCAGAAGTGGATCGACGTCGAATGGGAGCCGGAGGACGGCAAACTGTTCGACATCCGCATCAAGGTCGAGGTCAAGAACACGCGCGGCGTGCTGGCCCAGGTCGCGGCGGCGATTGCCGAGGCCGGTTCGAATATCGAACATGTCTCGATGGATTCCGACCCGGAGCGCCTGTTCACCTTGCTCCGCTTCACCATCCAGGTCGCCCATCGCAATCATTTGGCAGCCGTCATGCGCGGCATGCGCCATATTCCTGAAGTGACCCGCATCGTTCGGGAACGGGGGAACGAGGTTTGAAGGTTCTCGTACTGGGGGCCGGCGTCATCGGCACAACGAGTGCGTGGTATCTGGCGGAAGCCGGCCATCAAGTCACCGTGGTCGATCGGCAAGCGGTGGCGGGCCAGGAAACCAGTTTCGCCAACGGCGGCCAGATTTCGGTCTCGCATGCCGAGCCCTGGGCCAATCCGCACGTCCTGCCGCAGGCCATCAAATGGCTGGGCCGCGAGGATGCGCCGCTGCTCTGGCGCTGGCGGGCCGATCCGGCCCAGCTGGCGTGGGGCCTTCGCTTCCTGGCCGAATGCCTGCCCGGCCGGACGCGTCGCAACATGGCCGCGATCGTCGCCATGGCGCTCTACAGCCGGCAGCAATTGCAGGCCTTGCGCCAGTCGCTGGGCCTCGAATACGACCACCTCGAGCGCGGCATCCTGCATCTGTATACCGACAGCGACGAGTTCGCCGCGGCGAACCGGGCCGCCCAGGTGATGCGCGAGTTCGGGCTCGACCGGGACACGGTCGACGTCGATCAATGTCTGGAAATTGAACCGGCCCTGAGCGCCGCCAGGCACCGTCTGGTCGGTGGCGATTACACGCGTTCCGACGAGTCCGGCGACGCCCACAAATTCACCCGGGCGCTGGCCGAGCGGGCGCAGGCGGCGGGCGTCGATTTTCGTCTCAATGTCAGCGTCGACCGCATTGCGCCGGGCGGCAGCCAGATCGCCGGCGTCGTGGTCAGCGGCGAGGGCGGCCCGGAATTGCTCACCGCCGATGCCTATGTCGTCGCCCTCGGCAGTTACTCGCCGCTGCTCGTCAAACCGCTCGGCATCAGCCTGCCGGTCTATCCGGCCAAGGGCTACTCGGCGACGTTGACGCTGGCCGAAGGGGCGTTGGCGCCGACCGTCAGCATTACCGACGATGCCCACAAGCTGGTTTTCTCGCGCCTCGGCAACCGCTTGCGGATTGCCGGTACCGCCGAGTTCAACGGCTACAACCTCGATCTCAACCCGGTGCGTTGCCAGGCGCTGATGCAGCGCACCCGCGAACTCTTCCCGCGGGTCGACGTCGAGGGCGAACCGGAGTTCTGGTGCGGCCTGCGGCCGGCCACGCCGTCCAATGTGCCGTGCATCGGCCGGACCCGCTACAGCAATCTGTGGCTCAACACCGGCCATGGCACGCTGGGCTGGACGATGGCCTGCGGTTCGGGCGCCTCGCTGGCCCGACTGATGAGCGGCCGCCGCGCCGAACCGGAATTTCCCTTTATTCGATGCTGATCGACAGCCACTGCCATCTCGATGCGGCCGAGTTCGATGCCGATCGTGACGCGGTGTATGCGGCGGCGTTGGCGGCAGGCGTCGAACGGATGGTGATTCCGGCGGTGGCGGCCAACGGCTTCGCCCAGGTCAAAGCCGCCGTGGCCCGCTACCCGGGCTGCGTCGCGGCCTACGGCATTCATCCGCTGTTCGTGACGCAGGCCGGCGAGTCCGATCTCGTCGTGCTGCGCAACTGGGTGGTCGAGGAAAAGCCGCTGGCGCTCGGCGAAATCGGGCTGGATTTCTATGTCGTCGACAGCGACCCGCGGCGCCAGGAATTCTTCCTGGTCGAACAACTGAAACTGGCCCGCGAATTCAATTTGCCGGTGTTGCTGCATGTCCGCCGCTCGGTCGACGCGGTGCTCAAGCAGTTGCGCCGGATAGCCGTGCCGGGCGGCATCGCCCACGCCTTCAACGGCAGCCGCCAGCAGGCCGAAACTTTCATCAGCCTCGGCTTCAAGCTCGGCTTTGGCGGCGCCATGACCTACAGTGGATCGACGCGCATTCGCCAACTGGCGGCGAGCTTGCCGCTTGAGTACATCGTCCTCGAAACCGACGCCCCCGACATGCCGCCGGCCTGGTTGAACCGGGGACGCAATGCGCCGGCCGAGTTGCCGCGTATTGCGCAAACCCTGGCCGACCTGCGTGACTTGCCGCTGGCGCAGATTGTTGCGCAAACCGGCGCGAATGCCCGCAGCGTATTGCCCGGACTTTAAGCCGGCCCGGTTATTTTTTGCCAGTTTGATCTGCGCCAAATATGCGCAAACGCTGATCAAGTAAATTGGGCCATCGGGTTCCCCACAGGATGGAAGGCTTCAGGGGCCGTGTTCAGGGTGGGGTAAAGCCGCCGCCCCGGCGGCCAACCTAACGATCATGAAAGCTCCAGAAAAGACTGCCGGCAAGGCCGGCATTGCACGGCGCCAGTTCATTTTTGATTCGGCCAAGATGGTTTGCGGTGTCGGCATGCTCGGCCTCGGTCTTGGCCTCTACGCCAAGCAGTCCAAGGCCCTGCCGGCGCTGGCCCTGCGCCCGCCCGGGGCGCTACCGGAAGACGATTTCCTCGGGGCCTGCATCCGTTGCGGCATGTGCGTGCGCGATTGCCCTTATAACACCCTCGAACTGGCCAAGCCGGAAATGCCGGTGGCGACCGGCACGCCCTACTTCACCGCGCGCCATATCCCGTGCGAGATGTGCGAGGACATTCCCTGCATCAAGGCCTGCCCGACCAAGGCGCTCGATCATGCGCTGACCGATATCAACAAGGCGAAGATGGGCATCGCCGTGCTGATCGATCACGAAACCTGCCTCAACTTCCTCGGCCTGCGGTGCGACGTCTGTTACCGCGTCTGCCCGGTCATCGACAAAGCCATCACCCTCGACCTGCAGCCCAATACGCGGACCGGCCGGCATGCGCTGTTCCTGCCGACGGTGCATTCCGAATACTGCACCGGCTGCGGCAAGTGCGAGAAATCCTGCGTCCTTGAAGAGTCTGCCATCCGCGTCCTGCCGGCCAAGCTGGCCAAGGGCGAACTCGGCCACCATTACCGGGTCGGCTGGGAAGAACAGAAGAAAGCCGGTCACTCGCTGATCGATGAATCGAAGATGCTCGATCTGCCTGATCGCCTGCCGGAAGGCGCCAACCTGCCCGGCCATTACGACCCGGCAAGCGGCCATACCGCGCCGATGCGCGGCCAGCCCGGCAGCGAGGCGGGGGCCATTCCGAGCCATCCGCCGGGCCTGGGAGACAAGCCATGAGCGACAAGCGTATCGGGGCCGAGGCGGTGGCCGAAAAAGGCTGGCTGCGCGCCCATCAATGGCTGATCCTGCGCCGCCTTTCGCAGTCCGGCATCCTCGCCCTGTTCCTGCTCGGTCCGCTGGCCGGCATCTGGCTGGTCAAAGGCAACCTAAATTACAGCTACACGCTCGATTTTCTGCCGCTGACCGATCCCTATGTCGCCCTGCAGTCGCTGGTCACCGGGCATGTGCCGGAAACTCTCGGGCTGATCGGCCTGCTGATTGCCGCGCTGTTCTATTTTCTGGTCGGCGGTCGCGTCTATTGCGCTTGGGTCTGCCCGGTCAATATGGTCACCGATGCCGCCGGCTGGTTGCGCGACCGGCTGGGGATCAAGGGCAGCGTCCATCTCGGCCGTAATACGCGGTACTGGATACTTGGCATGACCTTCATCGGCTCGGCGCTGACCGGCGTGGTGCTGTGGGAGCTGATCAATCCGGTATCGATGCTGCATCGCGGCCTGATTTTCGGCCTCGGGGCGGCGTGGACCGTCGTCCTGGCCGTATTCCTGTTCGACCTGTTCGTGATGAGCCGCGGCTGGTGCGGGCGGCTCTGTCCGGTCGGCGCCTTTTACAGCCTGCTCGGCCGCTGGAGTCCGCTCCGGGTCAGCGCGACGAAACGCGCCGCCTGCAACAACTGCATGGACTGCTTTGAGGTATGCCCCGAGCCGCAGGTCATCCGGCCGGCCCTGAAAGGCGAAGAAAAGGGTGTCGGGCCGGTCATCCTGGCGCCGAACTGTACCAATTGCGGGCGCTGCATCGACGTCTGCTCGAAGGACGTCTTTTCCTTCGGGCTGCGCTTCCACAACCCGCCGTCTACCGCCCGGCCGGAATGAAAAAAGAGGAGCCGCGGCTCCTCTTCTCTTTTCGACTCAGGCGCTTCAGGCGGTAGCCAGCACGCCGCGCATCTTCTGCAGGGCCTTGACCTCGATCTGCCGGATCCGCTCGGCCGACACGCTGAACTCGGCGGCCAGATCGTGCAGCGTGGCGCCTTCGCCCTCGTCGTGCAGCCACCGGGCTTCGACGATGCGGCGGCTGCGCGGGTCGAGTTCGGCCAGCGCCTCATGCAGACCCTCGTCCTGCAGACGGGCCAGCGCCTTGTTCTCGAGCATTCGGGTCGGCTCGTAACGCGAGTCGGCCAGATAGTCGATCGGCGCGAAAGCCTCGTCGCCATCGTCCGGATTGCCTTCCAGCGCCATGTCGCGGCCGGTCAGCCGGGTTTCCATCTCGACGACTTCCGAAGCCTTGACACCGAGGCGCGCGGCAACTTCACCGGCCTGCGTACCGTTCAGGGTATCGACCCCTTCGTAATCGTTTTTCAGGCTGCGCAGGTTGAAGAACAGCTTGCGCTGGGCCTTGGTGGTCGCCACTTTGACCAGACGCCAGTTCTTCAGGATGTATTCGTGGATCTCGGCCTTGATCCAGTGCATGGCAAAGGACACCAGGCGCACGCCGCGCGCCGGATCAAAACGCTTCACCGCCTTCATCAGGCCGATGTTGCCTTCCTGGATCAGGTCGGCATGCGGCAGACCGTAGCCCAAGTAGCCGCGGGCTATCGAAATCACCAAGCGAAGGTGAGAGAGCACAAGCTGACGCGCCGCTTCCACATCGCCATCATTGTGGAAACGCTGGGCCAGCCGGGATTCCTCAACCTCGGAAAGCATCGGATAACGATTGGCTGCCTGAATATAGGCATCAATGTTTCCAACCGCCGAGGGGATGGGATAAGCCAAGGCATGGGTCATAGCGTAGGTTTCTCCTTCAATGTTCAATTCCATTTTAGCACTCGGTTCCTAAGAGTGCTAAGGCGCGAAAAAGTTTCTGGTAACAAATTGCTGTTCTCACCAATTAAAGTCGAAAACTCTGCCGGTTCTCGCCTCTGAACGCTTGATCATGTCGGAGAGTTGATCGCAGTGCCCTGTTGGCCGCACTGCATCTCAGGTCGTCCAGATCGGCGCAGGACCTGCCTATCCCGCACGAACGATGTCCCCGTTGTCTGCGTTGCATTGCAACAAAAGCAAAGGCTTGATCCGGATCAGGCGCCAGGCCGAACAAAGCGCGGGATGAGGCCTATACTGGAAAGATCTTCATCCGTCAAAGAGGATCAGCATGGCAAACATGATGAAAGCAGCTGTTTTTGTGGCGCCTGGCCGTATCGAGCTGGCTGAAAAGAAAATTCCTGATGTTGGCCCCAACGATGCCTTGGTGCGCATCACCACCACCACCATCTGCGGTACTGACGTCCACATCCTCAAAGGTGAGTATCCGGTCGCGCCGGGGCTTACCATCGGCCATGAGCCGGTTGGCGTGATTGAAAAGCTCGGTAGCGCCGTCCAGGGTTACCGGGAAGGGCAGCGTGTCATTGCCGGCGCCATCTGCCCGAACTTCAATTCTTATGCCGCGCAAGACGGGGTAGCTTCTCAGGATGGCAGCTATCTGACGGCATCCGGCAAGTGTGGCTGTCACGGCTACAAGGCCACCGCCGGCTGGCGTTTTGGCAATATGATCGACGGCACCCAGGCGGAGTATGTGTTGGTGCCCGATGCTCAGGCCAACCTGGCACCAATTCCTGACGGCCTGACCGACACGCAGGTGCTGATGTGTCCAGACATCATGTCCACCGGCTTCAAGGGCGCCGAAAACGCCAACATCAAGCTCGGGGATACCGTAGTGGTGTTTGCCCAGGGCCCCATTGGCCTGTGCGCCACTGCCGGTGCCCGACTGTTGGGTGCGACCACGATCATTGCAGTGGATGGCAACGATCACCGCTTGGGTATTGCCAAGGTGATGGGCGCCGACGTGACGCTGAATTTCCACCATTGCGATGTGGTGGATGAAATCATGAAACTCACCGGTGGTCGCGGGGCGGATTCATCCATTGAGGCGCTGGGAACGCAAGGTACTTTTGAATCCGCCCTGCGGGTCTTGAAGCCCGGCGGAACCCTGTCCAGCCTGGGGGTGTATTCCAGCGACCTGACGATTCCCATGAGCGCCTTTGCAGCTGGCCTGGGAGACCACAGGATCAACACGGCACTGTGCCCGGGCGGCAAGGAACGCATGCGCCGGCTCATGAACGTGCTGGCAGCAGAGCGACTCGACCTGGGGGTACTAGTCACCCACCAGTACCCGCTTGATGACATCGTCGCTGCCTATGACCTGTTCGCCAATCAGCGCGATGGTGTTCTGAAGATCGCCATCAAGCCCTGATTCAAGCGGCTTTGCCCTGCACCCGCCTGGCGGCCCCGCCAGGCGTTTTTTTGCCGCCAGCAGGAGCCGGTGCTCGCCGTCCATCACCGCGGCTACCCTTGAGGGCGATCATGTCCTTGCAGCTGGAGCCCTTGGAAATCAGTACTGGCGAGGAGTTGCAACTTTGTAAATGGATATCTGCCCAATGGAACTCAACGATTGCAGTAAGGAATGTTTATGCCGACTTCACCGGGCCGTCAGCCCATAGAGCCCGACACGCCAAATCCGAAAGACCCGATCCATCATCCCCATAAACCGGACCACCCTTTTCATGATGAACGTGAAAACGAAGGGATTGAAACGGATGACGATGAAGATACCGAGTCAGACCCCTGGTGGATGTAGGGTTGCTACAGCACGTGGCCAGAGGACACCCTCCGTTCCTCCATCGTCGCCGCGGATACGATGTCTGCTCTCGGCGCACAAACGGCGATCTAGCGGCCTCATGTAACAACCATGCGCCTGCAGATAGCCTCTGACCTTCACCTTGAGCACCTGGAATGGAAATTTCCAGCTTTCCGCGGCGTGGAGCCAGTCGGGGCGGATGTTCTTGTGCTGGCCGGTGACATAGCGAAGGGCAGCCGCGTGCTTGACCTGTTCGGCGACTGGCCGTGCCCGGTAGTTTATGTGCCCGGCAATCACGAATTCTATGGCGGCGAGGTGGCGGCAGTGCTGGCCGACTTGCAGCAGCGGGCTGGTGACTTCCCGAACGTGAAAATACTGGCACCGGGTGTTTGGGAACACGACAGCGTCCGTTTCATCGGCTGCACCCTCTGGACCGACTACGAGGTTTTCGGTGCCGAACGGGTGGCCGCCGCCATGGCGATCTGCGCCGAAAAGATCGTGGACCACAGCTCGATTCGGTGTCCCGGTGACACCCCGTTTCTGCCGGCCGACGCCCTTGCCCTGCATCGTGCCCAGCGACAATGGTTGGGTGACCGTCTGGCAGAACCATGCGCCGGCAGGACGGTGGTCATCACCCATCATGGACCGCACCGAAACAGCATTGCCCCGCACTACGCCGACGACCTCACCAGTGCCGCCTTTGCCTCCGACCTGGAGGAGTGTCTGGGTATCGCCGACTTGCACATCCACGGCCATACCCACGAATCGTTCGACTATACGGTTGGCCAAACGCGAGTAGTCGCGAATCCCATGGGTTACTGCCGGGGTATCAAAGCTGCATCAACGCCTTCCGAGCTGTGGCGGGAAAATGCTGCCTTCGACTGCCGATTGGTGGTCGAAGTCTAGCGGCAACCGGAGGCCAACCAGACTCGTTGGCCCTTCCGGCATCCAAGCTCAACATTGCTTTGGGCAAGATGCGTAACGGGAGCCGAAGCGCATCGGGGGTCTCCCGGTTACGGTTGATGCAGCCATGTTCCGTCCCCTAACCGAATCAGGCCGCCGCCCTGCCCCGCGCCGTATGCAGCTTCTTGTAGCTGTCGATCAGGCGCTGGTGGCGGTCCAGCCCTTCCAGCTGCAGGCTGGTCGGTGTCAGGCCATGGAAGCGCACACTGCCGTCCACCGAGCCGAGCACCGCATCCATGCGGGGGTTGCCGAACATGCGGCGGAAATTGACTTCGTAATCGGCCAGTTCCAGCTCGTCGTCGAGTAGTACTTCGAGTACCACGTTGAGTGCCTGGTAGAACAGGCCGCGCTCGACGGTGTTTTCGTTGTACTGCAGGTAGGCCTCGACCTGTTCCTTGGCCGCCTCGAAGTCCTGCAAAGCAAGGTTGATCAGCAGCTTCAACTCCAGAATCGTCAACTGACCCCAGTCGGTGTTCTCGTCGAATTCGACGCCGATCAGCGTGATGATGTCGGTGTAGTCGTCGAGTTCGCTTTCTTCCAGGCGCTCCAGCAGCGCTTCCAGGCCGGCGTCGTCGAGGCGGTGCAGGTTGAGGATGTCGGCGCGGAAGGCCAGCGCCTTGTTGGTGTTGTCCCAGATCAGGTCGTCGACCGGGTAGATTTCCGAGTAACCCGGCACCAGAATGCGGCAGGCGGTGGCACCAAGCTGGTCGTAGACCGCCATGTACACTTCCTTGCCCAGGTCTTCGAGGATGCCGAACAGCGTCGCGGCCTCGTCGGCGTTGGAGTTTTCGCCCTGGCCGGAGAAATCCCATTCGACGAATTCGTAATCCGCCCTGGCGCTGAAGAAGCGCCAGGAGACGACGCCGCTCGAATCGATGAAGTGCTCGACGAAGTTGTTCGGCTCGGTGACGGCGTTGCTCTCGAAAGTCGGCCGCGGCAAGTCGTTGAGGCCTTCGAAGCTGCGGCCCTGCAGCAGTTCGGTGAGGCTGCGTTCGAGCGCCACTTCCAGGCTGGGGTGGGCACCGAATGAGGCAAAAACGCCGCCGGTGCGCGGGTTCATCAGGGTCACGCACATCACCGGGAATTCGCCGCCCAGCGACGCATCCTTGACCAGCACCGGGAAGCCCTGGTTTTCCAGCTCGGCGATGCCGGCCAGGATGCCGGGGTACTTCGCCAGCACATCAGCCGGCACATCCGGCAGGGCGATTTCGCCTTCGAGGATTTCGCGTTTGACGGCCCGCTCGAAGATTTCCGACAGACACTGCACCTGCGCCTCAGCCAGCGTGTTGCCGGCGCTCATGCCGTTGCTGAGGAAGAGGTTGTCGATCAGGTTGGTCGGGAAATACACCGTCTCGCCGTCCGACTGGCGCACGTAGGGCAGCGCGCAGATGCCGCGTTCGGTATTGCCGGAATTGGTGTCGTAGAGGTGCGAGGCACGCAGCTCGCCGTCCGGGTTATAGATTTCCAGGCAGTAGTCGTCGAGCAGGCCCTTGGGCAGCGCATCCTTCTTGCCGGGCTTGAACCAGCGCTCGCTCGGGTAATGCACGAAAGCCGCGTTGGCGATCTCTTCGCCCCAGTAATTGTCGTTGTAGAAGTGATTGCAATTGGCCCGTTCGATGAACTCGCCCAGTGCCGACGCCAGCGCACTTTCCTTGCTTGCCCCCTTGCCGTTGGTGAAGCACATCGGCGAATGCGCATCGCGGATATGCAGCGACCAGACGTTGGGCACCAGGTTGCGCCACGACGCGATTTCGATCTTCATGCCCAGGCCCGCCAAAAGGCCGGACATGTTGGCGATGGTCTGCTCCAGCGGCAGATCCTTGCCGGCGATATAGGTGCTCGCCTCCGAATCCGGATTGAGCGTCAGCAAGGCCTGTGCATCGGCGTCGAGATTTTCCACTTCCTCGATGATGAACTCGGGGCCGGTCTGCACCACCTTCTTGACGGTACACCGGTCGATGGAACGCAAAATACCCTGCCGGTCCTTCGCGGAAATATCCGCCGGCAACTCGACCTGGATCTTGAAAATCTGTTGGTAGCGGTTTTCCGGATCGACGATGTTGTTCTGCGACAGGCGGATGTGCTCGGTCGGAATGTTGCGGGTGTCGCAGTACAGCTTGACGAAGTAAGCCGCACACAAGGCCGACGAAGCCAGAAAGTAATCGAACGGCCCCGGTGCCGAGCCGTCGCCCTTGTAGCGGATAGGCTGGTCGGCGATGACCGTGAAGTCGTCGAACTTGGCCTCAAGGCGAAGCTTGTCGAGAAAATTGACCTTAATTTCCATGCGGGAATCCAAAAATAGTGTTCAAAACGAGTTGGCCGCCATTATCGGATTTTCCCGGTGGGAAAGCTCAAGCGGCTATCGGCGTTTGCAGCCCCTGGTGTGCCGCGAAGGTGGTTCAGTCAATCACCAACCTCAACCGGCACCGACCGCTGCATGGACTGTTCCGCTTTCGAGCCGCGTTCGTGGGCGTAGGCCCAAGTGAATTCGGCACCCAGCAGAAATATCTGCGCCGCGAAATAGACCCATACCAACAGCACGACCAGCGAACCGGCAGCGCCGAAACCCGATGCGATGCTGGTTTTTCCCAGATACAGGCCGATCAGGAGTTTGCCGATTTCGAACAAGAGCGCCGTCACTGCCGCGCCGATCCAGACGTCCCGCCAAGCGATTCTGGCGCGCGGCATGAGCTTGAAGATCATCGCGAAAAGTACCGTCGAAATGGCGAACGAGATGCAAAAATCAATCGCCTGGAAAATTGCCTCCCAGCCAGCGAAGAGATCGTTCCACCATTTGCCGACCGCGGCGATCGCCGCACTGAACAGTAGCGAGACCAACAACAAGAAGCCGAGGCCGAGCACCAGGCCGAAGGAAAGCAGGCGCGTGCGCAGCATGGTGAAGATGCCCATCTGTTTTGCCGGGGCGGGAACGCGCCAGATGCGGTCGAGGTCGCTCTGCAATTCCGCGAACACGGTCGTCGCACCGATGATCAGCATGATCGTGCTGATCACGATGGCAACGATGCCCTGCGCCGGCTCACTGGTGCTTTTCAGCAGTCCTTGCACGGCGATTGCGCCGTCGCGTCCGATCAGACCTTGTATCTGCGCAACGATTTCGCCGCGCACCGCATCCTGGCCAAAAACAAGACCGGCGATGGCGATGAAGATGATCAGTAGCGGGGCAATCGAGAACAGCGTGTAGTACGCCAGGGCGGCGCCCATGCTCGGCGCGAAATCGTCTATCCAGGCGCTTACCGATTTGCCGATCAGCCCTCTGATCTGGCTAAGATTCATGGCACTCACTCGTCGTCGCTTTTTCCCAACCATCCGGTTGTGGCGTAGAGGCCGGGGCGGCAGTCGCTTGCACTTGGGCCATGCCTTACAACTGGGCGCCGATGAGCGACGCCGCATGCTCGAGAAACTTTTCGGCAAGCGGCCGCTGCTGCCACTCCTGCAGGCTGATCCGGCGGGCGCGCGAGAGATCGGCAGTGAACACTTCGACTTGCCCGGCAGCAAAATCGGTTGCGTAAATGTTCAGATTGGCTTCGTCGTTGAGGCGAAAGGAGCGGGTGTCGAAATTGGTCGAGCCGACCGACACCATCAGGCTGTCGATGATCAACACCTTGCAGTGATACATCGTCGGCTGGTACTCGTGGATCTCGGCGCCGGCGGCCAGCAGGTCGCCCCAGCGGGCCCGCGAGGCGCTCTGGACGATCGCCGCGTCGCTGTGCTCGCCGGGCACGATGATCTGCACCTTGACCCCGCGCTTCAGTGCATCGACCAGCGCCTGAGTGCTTAGCTGGTCGGGGACGAAATAGGCGCTCGACAAGTGAATCGAATGTTGCGCCGAGGTAATCGCCAGCAGGTACATCAGATGCATGCTTTCGCTGCCGCCGGAGGGCGAGCTGCTGAACATCTGGGCGGCGTCATTGCCGGCTGCCGGCAGCTCCGGGAAGTAGTTGTCGCCGTGCAGGACGACGCCGGTGGCCTTGATCCAGTTGTCGAGAAATACGGCCTGCATTTGTGCCACGACCGGACCTTCGGCCTTGAAGTGGGTATCGCGCCAGTGCTGCGGATCCTCGGCGTCGCCTGTCCACAGCCCGGCGATGCCGACGCCGCCGGTGAAGCCCACCTTGCCATCGACAACCAGCACTTTGCGGTGGGTACGGTTGTTCATGCGTGCCAGGGAATACCAGGCGGGCTTGTGAAACTTGCGCACTTCGACCCCGGCCGCCTCCATGGCAGCGAGATGCGACGGATCCATCTTGCTGCTGCCGACCCAGTCGAGCAGCACGTGCACCTTGATGCCGGCGCGGGCCCGTTCGGCCAGGGCGTCGGCGAACGCTTGGCCGATGGCGTCCGACCAATAGATGTAGCTCTCGAAAGTGATGGTCTTCTTCGCCTCACGAATGGCAGCGAGCATGGCGGGGAAAATTCGGTCGCCATTCAACAGGGCTTCGAAACGGTTACCCGGCAGGATGGCCGGCCCGAGCAATACGCCCATCGCCCGCGCAAAGGCTGGATCGGCAGCCGGGTAAAGGCGCTCGATGCTTTGCTCGATTTTCTTCTCGCCAGTGGTGAAGTTCAGCGCCAGGATGACCGCAAACAGCGTTGACGCGATTGCGACGATAAGCACCTGCATGGAGGAACCTCTCCTTCATTCCCGAATACTCGAACGCCGCATGGCGCCAGCAGCAGCGGTTCAGTCTAGGCGCCAAAAGAGCTCACATCTGTTCGCTTGCCTACATAACGCCAGCGATTTCGCGTCTCTCGAACGTGCGGTAAACGATGCGCCTTGCCAGGACAACGGAGGCCGATGGCACAAGGGCAGGGCGTCGATGACATTGCTGGTCAAGCGAATGTATTTGGAGGGCGATGGCCAGATCAGTCTGATCAAGCAGGCGCCGAGCAAGACGCCCCAATGACCGCAACGGGTATGTGCGTCGTCCCACAGACCCGGCTTGGCCGGGGCACTACCGTGAAACATCTTGCCGATGTTATCGGGCGTGACATTTCCAAACCTGCAATTCACTTTAAGGACTGCCATGGCTATTACGACTACGCCACCTCTTACGCCGCTGGAACGCGGATACCGCCTAGCGGCCGGCCAGACTGCCACCACGAGTTCCGTAACCAGCGCCGTCTCGTGGGGTGCCATCGCAGCTGGCGCTGCTGCCGCTGCCTCCTTGTCGCTGATCCTGCTGATTCTCGGCGTCGGGCTGGGTCTGTCTTCGGTATCGCCGTGGGCGCGTGAAGGCATCAGCGCCGCGAGCTTTGGCGTGTCCACCATCGTCTGGCTGACGCTCACGCAGTTGCTTTCGTCGGCGATGGGGGGCTACCTGGCCGGCCGGCTGCGCACGAAATGGCTGGATACGCACACCGATGAGGTCTATTTCCGCGACACCGCGCACGGTTTTCTGGCCTGGGCCGTGGCCTCGCTGGCTACCGCAGCGCTGCTGACTTCGGCTATCGGATCCATCCTGAGCGGCGGCATCCAGGCCGGAGCCTCGGTCGTCGGTGGAGTCGCCAACACGGCCACCGTGGCGGCAGGCGGTTTTGCTGCATCGGGGAAGATGGCCTCTGAAGAAAATGGGCCAATGGCTTACTTTGTCGACTCCCTGTTTCGTCGCGATGGGCGTGCTGAGGCTGCCCCTTCGACCGGGGCTGCGCTGCCTGCCGAAGCGTCCGAGCGAACCATGAGCAAGGATGCCGGGGAAGTCAGCCGTATCTTCGCCAACGTCAGCCGTTCGGAACCCCTGCCGCCCGAGGACATACGGTACGTCGGTCAGCTCGTCGCCCAACGCACTGGCGTATCGCAACAAGAAGCCGAGAAGCGGGTGACCGACCTCTACGCGCGCGCTCAGGCCAAGCTGCACAAGGCCGAAGTTGCCACCAAAGATGCCGCCGACAAGGCCCGCCAGGCCTCGGCCTACGCTGCGTTGTGGATATTTGTGTCCCTGCTCATCGGTGCCTTTGTCGCCAGCCTGGCCGCGACTTACGGCGGTCGTCAGCGTGACGCCTGACTATCCAATTCAACTACTCGATTTCAAGAGGACACCATGCGTTCACTTTTGTTGTTTTTTCTCGGCATACCCATCCCGATCATCATCCTGATCGCGCTTTTCGTGCATTGATTGCACGCCCCTTAACCGCCAAATAACCAAGGAACTGCCATGACTGCTCACACCAAGACCCCCGCCACACCGAAAGCCCCAGCCGCCGCAACGGACGCGATCGCCTTGCTCAAGGCTGACCATGCAACGGTCAGCGATTTGTTTGCCAATTACGAAAAAACCAATTCGGGCAGCAAAAAGAAGGCGCTTGTCGCCGAGATTTGCAGCGAATTGAGCGTGCATGCGCAGATCGAGGAAGAGATCTTCTACCCGGCCGTCAAGACGGCACTCAAGGACAAACTGCTGGTGCCGGAAGCCACGGTTGAGCATGCCGGCATCAAGGAGTTGATCTCCCAACTTGAAGGGGTTGAACCCGACGGCGCCATCTATGACGCCAAGGTCAAGGTGCTGTCCGAATACGTCGAACACCACGTCAAGGAAGAGCAGAACGAGATGTTCCCCAAGGCCAAGGGTACTTCGCTGGACCTGGTCGAACTCGGTGCCCGGATGGCGGCGCGCAAGGCCGATCTTCTCGCCGCCCGCGGCTGAAGGAAACCCGACATGGCAAATCCCTGGCTGAAAAAGAACCCGTTCATGAGCATGTGGCTGAGCACGGCAAACCGGGTAGCCGGCACGCTGCGCGGCCAGGCGACGGCGCAGGCCAAGCGCCAAATCAACACCGCGGTGACCAAGGCCACCAACGACAACCTGAAGGCCCTGCTCGGCGAGACACCGCCGGCATCGCCCAAGGCCAAACCAAAACGGCGCCGTTGATTTCTCCTGTGCAGGCCATTGCGGTGTCCAGGTCGATTTCGAGCCAGGTTAATCACGACCATCAATTACTCAGGATGACCCCATGAAAAAGACCGATCCAAAACCGATGGCTGGCAACCAGAAGCCCAGCCCCGAAACTAGCCTCGATTCCGCCGGCGGGCTGGCGCAACAAGCCGCCGCCGTCGAGGCACTCGCTGCGTCAATGCCGTACAACGCCAACAAGAGCAAGGAATTCGGGCGGGACAATGCGATTGCGCCGCCGACCGGACAGAGGCAGGAGCCGAACTCCGATCTTGCCTCCGCCAGCACGCTCAGCGAAGCCAACCTGTCGGCCAAGACCGGCGGCGGTGCCGCCTCGCTCGACCGGGCGCGCACCGACTCCGCTGGCGAGATGCTGACGACCAATCAGGGCGTCGCCGTCGGTGATAACCAGAATTCGCTGAAAGCCGGCCTGCGCGGGCCGACCCTGCTGGAAGACTTCATCCTGCGCGAGAAGATCACCCACTTCGACCACGAACGCATTCCGGAGCGCATCGTTCATGCGCGCGGCTCGGCCGCCCACGGCTATTTCGAGGCCTACCAGCCACTGACCGAATTGACTCGCGCCGCACCGTTCCAGGAGGCGGGCAAGATCACGCCGGTCTTCGTGCGCTTTTCCACCGTCGCCGGCGAACGTGGCTCGGTCGATACGGCGCGCGACGTGCGCGGTTTCGCCGTCAAGTTCTACACCGACGAGGGGAATTGGGATCTGGTCGGCAACAACATCCCGGTCTTCTTCATCCAGGATGCGATGAAGTTCCCGGACCTGATCCACGCCGTCAAACCCGAACCGCACAACGGCTTGCCGCAAGCCGCGTCGGCCCACGACACCTTCTGGGATTTTGCCTCGCTGATGCCGGAGACCACGCACACGCTGATGTGGGTGATGTCCGACCGCGGCATACCGCGCAGCTACCGGATGATGCAGGGCTTCGGCGTGCACACCTTCCGGCTGGTCAATGCGGCGGGCGAGTCGCACTTCGTCAAGTTCCACTGGACGCCGAAACTCGGCACCCATTCGCTGGTCTGGGACGAGGCGGTGAAGATTGCCGGTGCCGATTCCGACTTCCATCGCCGCGACCTGTGGGACGCCATCGAAGCCGGCGAATACCCGGAATGGGAACTTGGCCTGCAGATCTTCACCGAAGCCCAGGCCGAAGCCTTCAGCTTCGACGTGCTCGACGCCACCAAGCTGATCCCCGAAGAACTGGTGCCGGTGACGCCGGTCGGCCGCATGGTGCTCAACCGCAACCCTGATAATTTCTTTGCCGAAACGGAACAGGTTGCCTTCTGTACCGCCCATGTGGTGCCGGGCATCGACTTCAGCAACGACCCGCTGCTGGCTGGCCGTATCCATTCCTATGTCGACACCCAGATCACCCGGCTGGGTGGGGCCAACTTCCACGAAATCCCGATCAACGCACCGCTGGTGCCCGTCCACAACAACCAGCGCGACGGCTTGCATCGCCAGGCCATTCCGCGTGGCCGGGTTGCCTACGAGCCCAACTCGCTCGGCGGCGGCTGTCCGTTCCAGGCCGGTACGGCGGGTTTTGTGTCTTTCCCCGAACCGCTCGAAGGCGACAAGCTGCGTGGCAAGCCGGAGAAGTTTGCCGATCACTATACCCAGGCCACCCTGTTCTATGAGAGCCAGACCGAGGTTGAAAAGGCGCACATCGTCGGCGGCTTCCGCTTCGAACTGAGCAAGCTGACCGTGCCGGCCATTCGCGAACGCATGCTGGCCTCGTTGGTGAACGTATCCGCCGAGATGGCGGCGAAAATCGCCGACGGATTGGGTATGAAACTGCCCGAGGCCATGCCGAAAGCCTTGGCGAAAGTCATGCCCCCCGAAGTGCTCAAATCGCCCGCCCTGTCCCTGACGGCGTTGCCCGGCAACGGCGGGATCCGCACCCGCAAGGTGGCGATCCTGGTCGCCGATGGGGGGCACGGCGCCTCGGTCGTCGCCGTTCAGGCGGCGCTGACCGCGGCCGGCGCCGTCGCGAGTATTGTCGCGCCCCGTCTTGGTCCGGTTAATACGGCCGACGGCGAGTCGGTGGCGGCGACCGTTACGCTGGAAAATTCACCGTCGGTACTGTTCGACGCGCTCGTCCTGGCCGATGGGAGCGACGGGGTGACGCGGCTCGCCGGATACGGGCAGACACTGGAGTTCGTGACCAATCAGTATCGCCACGGCAAGACCATCCTGGCCCTCGGCGCCGGGCGGGCCCTGCTCGACAACGCCGGCATCGCCAACACGCTGGCGTCGGGTAAGCCGGATCCGGGCATCTTGCTGGCCAGCGCCGATACGCTTGACGACGGTGCGGCAGCCTTCATTGCTGCGCTAGGCAAGCATCGTCACCCGGTACGCGAGACGGACCCACCAGAAATCTGACAACCTGCTTGGTAAAGTCAAAAATACTTCTGTGGTTCATGCCAAGGCCTTGGCCGCGGTGATTGGATCACTCGCGGCCGCCGGCCGGTTGGTTGACTATCGCTTCAGCCACCCGGCCCGCAATCCATGCCTTGATCGACTATCGCCGAACCGGCGTGCAGTTGATGCTTCACGTCGCGCAAGGCGGTCCGCAGTCCTTCTTCGATGACCGGGTGATAGAAGGGCATTTCCAGCATTTCCTCCACCGTCAGGCGTTTTTGCGCCGCCCAGGCGAGCAGATGGCCGATATGCTCGGCACTCGGGCCGAACATTTCGGCGCCCAGCAACAAGCCGCTACCTGCCTCGGCATAGACTTTCAGCATTCCCTTGTTGCGCAGCATGACCCGGCTGCGTCCCTGGTCTTCGAAGGAGGCGCAGCCTACGACGAAGCGCCCCTGGAAGTGCTGGTTCAGCGTCTTCAGGGCAATGCCGGCCGAGGCGACCTGCGGGTCGCAGAAGACGATGGCCAGCGGCGTGCGGCGCAAACCGGGCAGGACGTTGGGATGGCGCCCGGCATTGTCGCCGGCAATGCGTCCCTGGTCGGCGGCTTCATGGAGCAGCGGAATCTCGTTGCTGGCATCGCCGGCAACAAAGATCGTGCTGTCGCCGCATTGTAGCGTGTAGCGGTCAAACAGCGGCACGCCCCGTTCATCCAACTGCAGTCCGGTGTTGGCCAGAGCCAGTCCGGCAAGGTCCGGCGCCCGCCCGGTTGCCGCCAGCACATAGTCGAACTCCTCGGCGACCGGGGTGCCGTTCTTGTGCTGGTAACCTAGCGTAACGCCGGTTGCCGTTTCGCTGGCCGATTCCACTTCGGCCGCTGCATCGAGATAGAACTCGTCATTGAAAATCTTGTTCGCGTAGTCGCGAATCTCGTGATCGTGAATACCCGCGATGCCGCCGCCGACGCCGAACATCTTGACCGCGACGCCCAGGCGGCTCATCGCCTGCCCCAATTCGATGCCGAGCGGCCCGGTCCCGAAAACGGCCAGGCTTTTCGGCAGGGTCGGCAAATCGAAAATGTTCTCGCTGGTCAGCAAGTGCTGGTCCAGGCCTTGCAGCAAAGGCGGCAAGACGGGTTTGCTGCCGGTCGCGATGACGATGTGACGGGCGTGAATCAGCTGGCCTTGTGGCGTCACCAGGGTATTGGCGTCCTGAAAGCTGACCTTCGCCGTCCACCGGTCGCCGCTTGGCATGGCATCGACGGCGGCGAGGACCAGTCCGACAAAACGGTCGCGTTCGCGCTGTACCCGCGCCATCACTGCCGGGCCGTCGACCACCAGGTCGGTGGCGAGTATGCCGAAGCGATCGGCATGGCGCGCCTGATGCGCGACTTCTGCCGCCGCAATCAACAGTTTGCTCGGCATGCAGCCGACCCGGGCGCACGTCGTGCCGTAGTTGCCGCCTTCGATCAGCAGGAGCGAATCGGTATGGGCCCGGGCGCTCAGGTAGGCCGCGGTGCCGGCTGTGCCGGAACCGATGATGGCGACATCGACATGGATCGGGGTCATTGGGACTTCGCCAGCCAGACCGCCAGTTCGTCGGCCCCGCCGATGTGCTGGCCGTCGATGAAGACTTGCGGCGTCGTCCCCTTGCCGCTCACTGCCTGCAGCGAGCTATAGCTGATCCCGTTGCTGCCCAGTTCGATGTCTTCGAAGCGATCGCCGATTTTGTTCAGCATCTCGCGGGCCCGGGCGCAATGCGGGCATCCGGGTTTGCTGAAGAGGGTGATCCGGGGGGGCGGCAGCGCGTTGGGATTGATGTAGCCGAGCATCGTATCGGCATCGGAAACCTTGAAAGGATCGCCCGGTTCTTCCGCCTCGATGAACATCTTTTCGATCAGTCCATCCTTGACCAGCATCGAATAACGCCAGCTCCGCTTGCTCAAGCCGATATCCGATTTATCGACCAACATCCCCATCCCTGCGCTGAATTCGCCATTGCCGTCGGGCAGGAAATAGATGCCTTCCGCTTTTTGCGCTTCCTGCCAGGCTTCCATCACGAATGGATCGTTGACGGCCAGACAGATCACGCTATCGACTTCATTCTCCTTTAGCGTTTCGGCCAACTCGTTGTAGCGCGGCAGGTGCATGCTCGAACAGGTTGGCGTGAAGGCGCCCGGCAGCGCAAACAGCACAATCGTCTTGCCTTTGAAGAGGGCGTCGCTGTCGACTTTCTCCCATGCGCCATTGACCCTGACCGGAAAAGTTACCTGGGGGACGTGTTGTCCTTCTCGTGACTTGAGCATGGCGATATTTCTCCTGTATTGGCTTGCCCTTGGCGAAGTCTGGAAGATACGCCGCCATCCAGGCCGGCTCTGTGCGCCAGCCAACCTTGCTGGCGGGGCAAGGCAGCGATGGGGTTTCCGGTCCGGCCTTACGGGCTTGCCCCTTCGCAACATCGCAAAAAATCAGGCACTTCGACTTGAGTAGCCCAGTCATTGCCGCTAACCGTATGGCTGTGTGTGCAATCGAACTGAGCCGCAAGGGGCTTGTTGAAATAATCAGCCAACCGAACAGAGGTACTTACCGGAGATCGTGATGCTGAATGAAATACAGAGTGAATGCCTGCAAGCATGCAATGACTGCGCTACGGCATGCCTGGAATGCGCATCTGCTTGCCTCAATGAAAATGATCCGAAAATGATGGCACGCTGCATTTCGCTCGATATGGAATGCGCTGATTTTTGCCGGCTGGCGGCCGCTTCAATCGCCCGTGGCGACGAACACATGAAGGAGGTCTGTGCCCTCTGCGCGGTTATCTGCCATGCCTGTAGTGGCGAGTGTGCATCCCACGAAATGGATCATTGTCAGCATTGCGCAAAGGCCGGCGCCCGTTGTGTCGAAGCCTGCAACCGATTGATCCAATCACGCGAAGGCCAAAAATGAATACCGTTCAGGTTCTTGGTCAGCAGGCGGATCAACTGCCGGACCACACCAACAGGTTCTTTCATCGTGCCTGAGCAGCTTGAACAACTGCAACATCACGCCCCGGAGAATGTGCGCGACAGGCTTGCCTATCTGTTCGTCAAATTCCTGCGCTTCTTTGCGGACAGTTTCTTTGCCAGACGCTATGGTCATCGCGCCGTCGTTCTCGAAACCATCGCCGCAGTACCGGGCATGGTCGGCGGTTCGCTGCAGCACCTGAAATCGCTGCGCCGGATGGAATCCGATCATGGCTGGATCCGCACGCTGGTGGACGAAGCAGAAAACGAGCGCATGCATTTGATGACCTTCGTTCACATTGCCCGGCCATCGGGGTTCGAGCGCCTGCTGATCCTGCTGGTTCAGGGGGCGTTTTACAACTTCTACTTTCTGCTTTATCTGCTCTCGCCGGCCACGGCACATCGGGTCGTCGGTTACCTGGAGGAAGAAGCGGTATATAGCTACACGACCTATCTGGCAGGCGTAGACGACGGCACTTACGCCAACGTCCCGGCCCCGGCAATCGCCATCGATTACTGGAAGCTGGCGGCTGACGCACGCTTGCGCGAGGTCATCATCGCCGTTCGCGCCGACGAGGCGACGCATCGCGATGTCAATCACCGATTTGCCGACCAGCTGACCTGAGCGAAATTGGTACAACTAGTGGGTTGCTGTCTTCGTCTCGACGGCTGAATCTGGCCAATCAACGAATTTCATGACGCCGGTTCTCTGAATCGGATCGCCGACTCTTGCCGGCCTGCCGCCTGGCATAGAGGGACATCAACGGCGTTACCGAAATACCGTGCAGGATGATCGATGCGGCAACCGCCGATAGCGTGATGTTGATCGCCTGATCGGCCAAGGAGCCGGTAAGGCCGTGATTCAGGGCAAACATCAGGTAGTAGATGGAGCCGATGCCACGAATCCCGAACCAGGCAATCAACAGCCGCTGATCGCCCGACACCTGCGCCCCGAGCAATCCCAACCACACCGCCAGCGGGCGCAGGACAAAAAACAACAGAACGAGGAAGGCCGTCGTCGCCAGATCGACACGAACATAGGCCAGCATGGCTCCGACGGCCAGGACGATGACCAGCTCGGCAATGCGCTCAAGTTGCTCGTTGAAGCCGCGCACCGCCTGCATCATGTAAGCGCCGGCGAGGTTGGGATGGGTCGCCACGGCAAGATGGGACTCCTTGTCCTGCAAGCCGGCCTGCCCTTCTTGCGGGGCTTTCTGCCGGCGCGAGCGCTCCTTGACCCGCTGCAGGGCGAGACCGGCGGCGAACACCGAGAGAAAGCCCGAGGCATGGGCCAGTTGCGCCACGCCGAAAGCCAGCGCAACGAGTCCGAGGGCCAGGAATTCATCGAGACCGACGGCTTCCTGGTGGCGCGTTCGCAGATAAACCACCAGCTTGCCGATCAGCGCGCCCAGGATCGCCCCGATCGCCAAGCCACCGGCCAGCGCCCACAGCACATCGATCCCCAGCCACCGCCAGCCGCCGGCTCCGAGTTGATGCATGCCGAGCAGGCCCAGGCCGAGCAGCACGAAGGGAAAAGCGGCGGCATCGTTAAGCCCGCCTTCACCGGTCAGGCTGAAGCGCAGGCGATCGCTGTCATGGGGGTCGTCAACCTGGACATCCGAGGCGAGCACCGGGTCGGTTGGCGCCAGAATGCCGCCGAGCAGGACGGCTGCGCCGAGTGGCAAGGCTAGCCAAAAGACGCCCACCAGCGAAATGAGGCCGACGGTCAGGGTCATCGAAACAAACGCCAGGCGCAGCGGCAAACGCCAGTGGTGGCTGGAAAACGGCAGGCCCAGCTTGAGGCCGACCGAGAACAGTGAAATCAGCAGCGCCACTTCGGAGACCCGCTCAAGGATGGCCGCCGTCCGATGCGGCTCGGGGGCCATCAACCCCCAGCCGGCACTGCCCAGCCCGTAGCCAACCACCAGATAGAACATCGAAGCGCTGACCGGAAGTCGCTTCATCAGCGAACCGGCGAGGGCCATGGTGATCAGCAGAGCGCCGATGACCAGCGCCCAGATGGAAAACGACATTGCACTGCTCCTGCTGAACCGGGAATCGTGTCACGCACTCAAACGAGAGGAGCCCATGGGTAACGTGCACTATCTGCCGGCAGCGGCCCATACTCCGTTCGCCAACGCATATAGGACGTTGGCTTGGCCTGTGTGTGTTGGCGCACGGTGTCCGAAATCACCGTTTGGCATGCTCGTCGGAACGACTCAAGGGGAAGCGAAAATGGACAAACCGAGCGAAGCGCCAACCCGGAAATTGATCGGTAGATTGTTGGGCGCGCCGGTCGGTTTGGCGCAATCGACATGCCGGGCAACGGGGGCGCCGGTTGAGCATTCCCGACACTGAAACGGCAGGGTAAGGCTGTGGCCGAATACCACCTGCTGACAATCTGGCGCATCGATGCACCGCTGGCGCAGGTGTATGACACCATCCACGACTCGATGCACTGGCCGGAGTGGTGGTCAGGCGCCAAAAAAGTCGAACAGACGGCGGCCGGTGACGGCAACGGCATCAACTGTGTCCGGCGCTATTCGTGGCAGGGTGACTTGCCCTACCTCCTGACATTCGAGGTCCGCGCGACACGGATCGAAGCGCTGGTGGCCATCGAGGGGGGCGCCCGAGGCGACCTTGAAGGGACTGGCAGCTGGCGGTTCGCCGCCAATGGCGAGGGCTGCATCGTGCATTTCGAATGGCACGTCCGAAGCACCCGGTGGTGGATGAATCTGCTCGCCCCGCTGGCCCGCCCGCTGTTCATTCGCAACCATGGTCAGATCATGACCCAGGGCGGCGAAGGGCTGGCGCGGCGACTCGGGGCGGCGCTGCTCAGTCAGGAGAATATCGATCTGACGGCCGGCAACGGCACGCCCAAGGGCGTCTCCGGAGGCTTGCGGAAAGCCGGGCGGATCGATCCGTTGATGTTGGTGATGGCCGGCGTTGGTGCCGGCACGCTGGCGACCTTGGCCCAGATTGTCCTGTGGTGGCTGGCGGGCCGCCCCATCCTCGAAACGCTTTTTCGCGATGCCCGCCTGACGGCAGCCCTGCTCATGGGGCCCGGCGTGCTGCCGCCACCGTCCACCGCGCGCTGGGAGATCCTGGTGGTGGCCACCCTGATCCACTTCGCCCTGTCCATCGCCTACGCGCTGATTCCTGCCATGCTGGCCCCGCGCCGCTCCGTCGGGCCGGCCATCGTTGCCGGGGCCTGCTACGGGCTGGGTATTTACCTGGTCAATCTGTATGGTTTTACGCTGCTCTTCCCGTGGTTCTCGGTCGCCCGCGACGGGGCGGCTCTGCTTGCCCACCTGGTCTTCGGCATCGGACTGACGGTTGGCTGCTGGTGGTTTGCCCGGCGTGACGGGAAAGCGAAACTGGATATGCCGCGGGATGTTCCGGCCGCCTGAAGTCAGCGCTCACCAATCACTGCGCCGTCACCCGCCAGATCATATTCCCGGCGTCGTCAGCGACCAGCAGGGCGCCGCGCTGGTCGAGCGCCACGCCGACCGGCCGGCCATAGGCGCGGCCTTGCTCGTCGAGAAAACCGGTCAGCACATCGACCGGCAGAGTGCCGTCCGGCGCCCCATTGGCGAACGAAACGAAGACCACCTTGTAGCCGCTGTGCGGCCGGCGGTTCCATGAGCCGTGCTGGCCAATGAACATGCCGTTGGCGAAGCGGGCCGGCAAGGTCGTACCCGAAGAAGCGGCCAAGCCGAGCGATGCGGTGTGCGGTCCAAGCGCGTAGTCCGGGGCGATCGCCTTGGCCACCAGCTCGGGGCGTTGCGGACTGACGCGCTGATCAATGTGCTGACCGAAATAGCTGTAGGGCCAGCCATAGAACCCGCCGTCGCGCACCGAAGTCAGGTAATCGGGAACCAGATCGCTGCCCAGCTCGTCGCGCTCATTGACGACGGTCCACAACATGCCGCTCTGTTTTTCCCAGGCCAGTCCGTTCGGGTTGCGCAGCCCGGAAGCAAAAACCCGGTGCGCGCCACTCCGGATATCGACCTCCCAGATCGCCGCTCGCTCGGCTTCAACCGCCATCCCGCGTTCAGCGACATTGCTGTTCGAACCCACCGTCACGTAGAGCTTGCTGCCATCCCGGCTGGCAATCAGGTTCTTGGTCCAGTGGTGATTGATCGGTCCGGCCGGGAGAGCGACGACCTGGCGGCCGGGAGCCGTGATTCGCGTATCGCCCGCCTGGTAGGGAAAGCGCAGCACGGCATCGCTGTTGGCGACATACAGATCGTTGCCGACCAAAGCCATGCCAAATGGGGAATTCAGGCCTTCGAGGAGGACCGAGCGAAAGTCGGCCACGCCGTCACCATCGCTGTCGCGCAGCAACGTGATGCGGTTGGCGCTGGCTACGCCGGCTCCCGCCCGCTTCATCACCAAGCCCATAACCCAGCCCTTGATGCCTTTGCTGTCGTCCGGCTTCGGCGGCGCATTGCTCTCGGCCACCAGCACGTCGCCGTTGGGCAAGACATACAGCCAGCGCGGATGATCCAGACCTCCGGCAAACGCCGCAACATGGGTACCCGGCGCGGCGACCGGCGTCGTCCCGACCGGCCAGCCGATCGCCGGCGCGATATTGACGGTTGGTATTGAAGTTTGCACGGGCGGTGGCAGCGTCGGTCGCAGCCCGCTACCGGCAGAAACCGGCAGCGTCGCCATCTCACCGCAGGCGGCGAGGGAAAGCGAAGCCAGGGAGGCAACCCAAGTCATCGCACGAGACAGTCGCATCATCGCTGGCCTTTCCTGACCCTGCCATACACAAAAAAAGCACCTTCAGTTCAGACCGCACTGACGGCATCGGTGAACTCACCGACTGGCTACTTGATTACTTCCAGTGCATCCTTGCCTCTACCAGAGCAATGGCTGGTCGTTGCCTTGAGTCAATTCGGTGGCGGCCGGCACCGTAGACGTGTCGGTCGATAACGCTTCGTTGCAGAAATGGGGCAGCACCATGCCATTGGCGGGATCGTCGACGGCGACTGCGCGAATGACTGCCGCATGCGTCCGGACCCCACCGAATATGGTCGCAAAAGACACGTCGGCGGCATCCCGGCCAGTACCGAAACGGACGAATCCCATCGGAATTCCGGTGCCTGAGGGGTCGAAGATATACCAGCGGTGACCAAGGTATACCTCAACGTAGGCCTGGAAGTCGGACGGGCCCAGCGTCGGGTCGGCGCCATAATCAGTGCCGGTGGCAAAGCGGGCCGGAATGTTGAGGGCGCGGCAAAGGGCGATCATCAGGTGGGCGAAATCGCGACATACGCCGACGCGTTGAATCAGCGTATCGACTGCCGAAGTGTTGGTGTTCGTGCTGTTCAGGGTGAACGTGACGTGTCTCTTTACCCATTCCTGTATGCCCTGCACCCGACTATAGCCTTGCGCCAATCTGCCGAATTCGTTGTTCGCCAGTTTGATCAGTCGGTCCGACTGGCAGTAGCGGCTTGGATAGATATAGCCAATGACCTCCGGCGGCATGTCCCGCACTGGCACTTCGGTGATTTTCGTCGGATCCGCAAAGTGATGCATCAGATCGATTGTCGCGGTGTAGCTTAGATTCAAGGCACCTGGCGCCGCATGTACCTGCATGTAGCGATTGCCGGTGATCGGCGTCGTATACATCCGTGACGGGATCGACTGGCTGAGCGTCAGCTTTTCAGCCGAAACCAGCTGACTCGGCGTCTGCGCCGCATGGATGTTGAATACGAAATCGGCCCCTGCACCGTCAATTTCATACTGTAAATCGATCTGCAATTCGATCCGGATCATGAAGTCAGCGAACTTTCGGTTGTCGATCGGGAATGGCGGCGGCGAAAAAGAGCACTGGCCGATGCTCCGGCCAATGCAGCAAATATCTATTTGCCCTTGCTGGCGTCCTTGATGTCTTCTTTCAGGTCGCCGTAGGCCGACTGGACCTTGCCGCCGGACTTTTGAATCTTTCCTTTCAACTCCAGATCGTCGTTGCCGACGAGGTTGCCGGCGACTTCCTTGACTTTGCCTTTGGCTTCTTCGAGACGACCCTTGGCTTGATCCTTGTTCATGGCGAACTCCTGATAATTAAGTGAATGGGGGCGGACGCCCGATGCGATCCGGTATCCGTGATGGAGAGAATAGACAAGGCGACGCCGCCGCTCGGTGCGCTGGCACCCATAACGGCGTCCGGGCAAGGTAATAAGCGTGCCATCGTCGAGAATCTCCGCCTTCGACCCCCGCCAATAGAGTCGAAAGCCCCCATCAATAATTTCAGGTTGAAATCAGCGAGCCGGGCTTGATCGATTGACGTCGCCTCTCGACGATGTCATCGACAATCAGCGGGTCGGCGATGGTCGACGTATCGCCGAAATTGTCGAATTCGTTGGCCGCGATCTTGGTCAATATGCGACGCAGAATCTTGCCGGCGCGATTCTTTGGCAGCGCGGTCGCCCACTGGATCAGATCGGGCGAGGCAATCGGGCCGATGCGGCTGCGGACCAGATTGACGATCTCATGGCGCAGTTGATCGCTTTCCTCTACCGTTGCCTTCAAGGTCACAAAGGCAAAGACGCCCTGTCCCTTGATTTCGTGGGGGTAGCCGACCACCGCCGATTCGGCGACTGCCGGGTGGGAGGAGATGGCGCTTTCCAACTCCACCGTACCGAGACGATGCCCTGAGACATTGATGACATCGTCTACCCGGCCGCTGATCCGGTAATAACCGTCAGCGTCCCGACTGGCGCCGTCGCCCGTAAAGAAATAGCCGGGAAACTGGGAAAAATAGGTGCGGACGAAACGTTCGTGGTCGTGCAGGATGGTTCGCGCCTGGGCCGGCCAGGAGTCGGCAAAGCACATGTTGCCTTCGGCTTCGCCTGCGAGAACCTCGCCTTGGCTGTTGGTGAGTTCCGGGCGTATGCCGAAGTAGGGCTTTGCCGCGTAGCCCGGCTTGTTGGGAATGGCGCCGGGCATCGGGACGAGCAGGACAGCACCGGTTTCGGTCTGCCAGTAGGTGTCAACGATCGGGCAGCGACCGCCGCCGATAAGCTTGTGATACCAGTGCCAGGCTTCCGGATTGATCGGTTCGCCGACCGAGCCGAGGATACGCAATGAAGAGAGATCGTGCCGGCGGACCGGCGCCTCTCCTTCGCGCATCAGCGAGCGGATCGCCGTTGGTGCCGTGTAGAAGATGTTCACGCGGTAGCGCTCGATGATGGACCACCAGCGCGAGCTGTCCGGCCAGGTCGGAACGCCTTCGAACAGCACGCTGGTTGCGCCATTGAGCAACGGGCCGTAGATTTTGTAGGTATGGGCGGTCACCCAGCCGACGTCGGCGGTACACCAGAAAACATCGCCCTCGTGCCAGTCGAAAATGTTCCGCCAACTGGTCCCGGTGTGGACGAGATAGCCGCCCGTGGTGTGTACCAGCCCTTTCGGTTTGCCGGTCGAACCGGAGGTGTACAGAATGAACAGCGGATCCTCGGCGCCGACGACGACGGGCTGGCACCAAGGGGCGGCCTGGGCGATGGCCTCGTCGAACCAGTGGTCGCGCCCCGCGGTGAAGGGAACGCGGGCGCCGGTCCGGCGGATTACGACAACATCCGTGACCGATGGCTGATTTTTGAGCGCCGCATCGGCGTTCTCTTTCAGTGGCACGACCCGGCCGCCGCGTCGACTCTCGTCCGCCGTAATCAGCACCTTGGCGCCGGCATCCTCGATCCGGTTGGCGAGTGCCTCGGCCGAGAACCCGGAAAACACGACCGAATGGATGGCGCCGATGCGAACGCAAGCCATCATGGCGACCATGATCTCGGGGATCACCGGCAAATAGATCGTGACCACATCCCCCTTCTGGACGCCGAGCCCGCTCAGGACGTTGGCGAATCGATTGACCTGGTCGGCCAGTTCGCCCCAGGTCACCGTGCGCGATTCATCCGGGTCATCGCCTTGCCAGAAAATGGCCGGCTTGTCGGCCTTGCCGGGAAGATGGCGATCGATGCAGTTCACCGAGGCATTCAGGGTGCCGTCGGCAAACCAGCGGATGGTCGGATCGACCGGGTCGAAGCGCGTGTCCTTGACGACGGTGAACGGCTGAATCCAGTCGATCGATTTCGCCTGTTCTGCCCAAAAGCGCGATGGGTCTTCGATCGAGCGGCGATAGGTGGCGGCATAGGTTGCCGCGTCGATGTGCGCGTTGGCGGCGATGTCTTCGGGAACCGGAAATGTGACGGGAGTGGGCATGGTTTGTTCAGGAGAGGGGAATTGGAAATGCTTCGGCGCTATGTTCAAGGCCGCCAACGATCTGGGAAACGATCTAATTTTTATTAGGTTATGTCGATAAAACTGTCCGGCGCTTGGCTTATATCGAAAGCTTTTTTTCATCGTTCGGACCATCGGCGCCAAGCGGTAGATTGATGTCTCTCATTTCACCCGGCGTAGTCGATTTGCATGTCGATATTGATAGTTTCTGCCCCAGTCGAGGCCCCACCGGTGGTTGCCGCGCTACTGGCTAATCTCGGTAGCTGGTTTGCGGCGCGCTCGATCCGCTGGCGAGCGTTGTCAGTGGCGTCGCCCGGGATTTCTGAGGAAATCGTTGCGGCGAAGGCGCTTGTCCTGGTCGGCGGTGATCAGGAGGCGAGCGCGCTGGGCGCCCGGCTTGAGGGATTGCCGGCCGATTCACTCGCCGGAAAGCCGTTTCTCTGGATCGGGCTATCCACGCCTCCGGTGGCGGGCGATGTCACGCATGCCAGGCTGTGGTACGCCTTGCAGGTGGCGGGTGTCGAAATACATATCAAGCCGGCTTTGTTCGACGACTGGAATCGCTCTGTCCCGGCCCTGCAGCCTCGCGACGAAGCGCGCCTCGACGATGCGCTAATCGCGCTCGGGGAAGGAATTAGCTTCTGCCAGCGTCTCCAAAGAAAGCGGGATTCCCTGAGCTTGGCGTTGCGCTTTGCCCAGGCACCCCTGTTGGCTTGAAGCGATCTTCGTTCCGGCTTTTACGCTAATGCTTGTTGCCAATCGGCAATCAGATCCTCGGCCGACTCAATGCCGATCGACAGCCGCAGCAAGTCGTCGGGCACCAGCGTGCCGGCGCCTTCGACGCTGGCCCGGTGTTCGACCAGACTTTCGACGGCGCCCAGTGACGTGGCTTGCCGGAACAGCTTGAGTTTGCCTGCCACGGCCCGGGATCCGCTTTCCCCGCCGGCAATCCGTACCGAAAGCATGGCGCCGAAGCCGCCCTGCATCTGCTGGGCCGCCACCGCGTAGCCGGGGTTGCCCGGCAGGCCCGGGTAAAGCACTTCGACGACCGCCGGGTGGCCGGCCAGAAAGAGAGCCACTTTCTCGGCGTTGGCGGCCGCCGTCCGTACCCGCAGGAAGAGCGTGCGCAAGCCGCGCTGCAGCAACCATGCTTCGAACGGGCCAAGCACCGCCCCGCCGAGGTTTCGAGCCTTGCGGATGCGCAACCAGAAATCATCCGTCGCCCGGGTGATCAGGGCGCCGGCGACCACGTCCGAATGGCCGTTGAGGTATTTGGTGGCCGAGTGCAGCACGATGTCGGCTCCCAGCTCGATCGGCCGCGTGAAGACCGGCGTGGCGACGGTCGAGTCGACCACCACTTTTGCCCCGGCGGCCTTGGCCAGCGCGGCGGCGGCGGCAATGTCGGTGATTTCCCAGGTCGGGTTGGCCGGTGTTTCGATCCACAGCAACTGGGTTGGCGCCGCATTCAGCTGGCGTTCGAGATCGGCCAGGTCGCTATTGGCGTACAAGGCCAGTTCGATGCCCCACTGGGTCGTGAAGTCGCGCAACCAATTGCGCCACGCCCAGTAAGTCGAGCGCGGGGCGAGAATCCGGTCGCCCGGTTTGAGGGCTTGCAGGACGGCTGTTGCCGCCGCCATGCCGGAGGCGAACAGTAGCGCCTGGGCGCCGCCTTCCAGTTCGGCCAGCAGTTTTTCACTGCAGTCGTAGGCCGGGCTCTGGTCGCGCGAATAGACCCGCCCGCCTGGGTAGCTGCCATCTTCCGCGCGTTCGAAGGTGGTCGCCAGATGAATCGGTTGAACGATGTCGCGATACGGTTCGGTGACGCCGCTGCCGCCATGGGCGGCGAGGGTTTCAGGGGCGATCCGGCTCATGCCTGCCTCTGCCGTTCGAGATGCAGTTGGGGCGGCTGTTTCAGCGTTTGATAGATAACGCAGTAGCGCTCCGACAGACGCAGCAGGTTGTTCAACTGGTCGTCGGTGGCATCGGTGTCGAGTACGAACTTCAGGCGAATGTCGCTGAAGCCGACCGGCGCGTCCTTGCTGACGCCCAGCGTGCCGCGAAAGTCGAGATCGCCTTCAACCGACACCGTGCCTTCGCGGATTGCGATGCCCATGGCGGTCGCCACGGCTTGCAGGGTGACGCCGGAACAGGCGGCCAGCGCTTCGAGCAGCATGTCGCCCGAGCAGGCGTCCTCGCCGCTGCCGCCGGTGGCCGGATGCAGGCCGGCCAGTACTTTGCCGTGGCCGGTTTCGATGCGCACGGTCTGGTCGTTGGGCGTCAAGCGGCCGCGGGCCGAAAGGGTACGCAAGGCGCTCGCCGGATCCTGCTGGTATTGGGCTTTGATCGGCGCCTGGCGCGCCTTGAGTTCTTCTGCATTCATATGGGGTATCGGTGATTAGTAGGCAAAATTGAAGCGGGAAATCATCAACGGTTGATTCGCGGTTGTCGATTGTGCCAGCTCTTCCGAGATATCCAGGTAATCGTGACTGCCGCCGTTGAGCAGGGTCAGGATATCCGCTTCCTTGCCCGCCAGCTTCGGGTTGCGGCGGTCACGCGGACGCGGCAGGTCGATCGACACATCGCCGCTGATCCGGCCCGGACGACTGGCCATGACGATGACCCGGTCGCTGAGATAGGCCGACTCGTTGACGTCATGGGTGACCAGCAGCAGGGTCGTCCCATGGTGGCTGGCGATCGATAACAGCAGGTCCTGCAGGCGCATGCGGGTGAAAGCGTCGACGGCGCTGAACGGTTCATCGAGCAACAGCAGCGACGGCTGGGTGAACAGGCCGCGGGCAATCGCGGCGCGTTGTGCCATGCCGCCCGAAAGCTGCTTCGGGTAGGCGTTGGCGAAATCGGCCAGACCCACTTCGGCCAGCAGTTCATGGACGCGCGGGTGCTTGCCGCCGGCCCGACCGAGGTCGAAGCCGACGTTTTCGGCGACGGTCAGCCACGGCAGCAGGCGTGGTTCCTGAAAGATGAAGCCGACATCGCGCGAATGCAGGTGCGGCTTTTCGTCCTTGATGCGGACCTCGCCCTGATAGTCGGTATCCAGCGCGGCGACGATGCGCAGCAAGGTGCTCTTGCCGCAACCGCTCGGGCCGACCAGGCTGACCACCTGGCCTTGGCCGATGGAAAACTCGACATTGTCGATGACGCGATGGCTCTGGAAATCCTTGGCCTTGACGGCCAGTTCTAGCAATTGTTGTGACATGGGGAGGCTCAGGAGGGGCGGCTGTCGAAGACGTCGCGCCAGGCCAACAGGCGGCGTTCGAGCCCGCACAACAGGCTGTCGCTGAATTTGCCGAGCAGGGCCAGGACGATGATGGCGACGATCACCAGGTCGGCCCGGCCGGTTTCGCGACCATCGGTCAGCAGATAGCCGAGGCCTTTGGTCGCGGCGATCAGTTCGGCCGCCACCAGGAACATCCAGGCCAGCGACAGGCCGGAGCGCAGCCCGGTAAACAGATTGGGCAGCGAAGCTGGCAGGAATATCCGGGTAATCAGCTTGCGGCCGCTCAGCCCATAGATGCCGCCGACTTCGACCAGTTTGCGGTCGACGTTCTGAATGCCGGCGACGAAGTTCAGATAGACCGGGAAAAAGGCGCCGATCGCAATCAGGGTGATCTTCGGCGACTCGTCGATGCCCAGCCAGAGCAGCAGCAGCGGCACCCAGGCGAGCGACGGAATGGCGCGGATGGCCTGGAAAGTCGGGTCGAGCAGGGCTTCGACCCGGCGCGACAGGCCGACGGCGGCGCCGACGACCAGGGCGAGAATGGCGCCGATCGAAAAGCCGATCGCGACGCGCAGCGAACTGACGCCGATGTGGCCGAAGATGGCGCCACTCTGTCCGAGATCGGCCAGCGTAAAGACCAGTTCGCTCGGCGGCGGCAACAAATGGGCGCTGACCCAGCCGAGCCGGACGACGCTTTCCCAGACGATCAGCAGGATGACCGGCACGATCAGACCCTGGCCCTTGCTGGCCAGGGTCTGCCAGCGGAGTGAGTTGCCGGCCGGGGCCTCGCTCGGGGCGGGGAGGGCGGCGGTGCTGCTCAGGCTCATCCGGCGGCCTCCTTAGCGAACGACGGCTTTGGCGAAGCTCGGCTCGATCAGATCATCGATCACCTTGTTCACGTCCGTACCCTTCTTGACCAGTTCTTCTTCGACCAGGATCGAAGCGGCCGACTTGAAGGCCTTGACGTGCTCTTCACCCGGAACCGGATTCTTGAAATCGTTGCGGGTCAGTTGCAGCTTGGCCACCGGCAGCGCCAGCTTGGCTTCTTCGGAAACGATCCTGGCGGTTTCATCCGGGTTGGCGATGATCCACTTGCGGGCCTTTTCGTAGGCGGCTATGACCTTCTTGACGTGATCCGGATGATCCTTGGCAAATTTCTCGGTGACGTTGAGGAAGCCGTAGGTGTTGTAGGCCACATTGCGATAGATCAGCTTCGATCCGGCCTCGACTTCGCTGGCTGCCATCAGCGGATCGAGTCCGACCCAGGCATCGACCTTGCCCTGTTCCAGTGCGGCACGGCCATCGGCGTGCTGCAGTGCGACGTGCTCGATGTCGGTCTTCTTCAGGCCTTCGGCATGCAGGCTGCGCAACAGGAAGAGGAAGGGATCGGTGCCCTTGGTGGCGGCCACTTTCTTGCCCTTCAGGTCCTTGATCGACTTGATCGGCGAATCCTTGGGGACGACCAGCGCGGTCCATTCCGGGCGGGAGAAAATATAGACGCCCTTGATCGGGTTGCCGTTGGCCTTGCTCAGCACGGCGGCCAGGCCCGCGGTGGAGCCGAAATCGACGCTGCCGCTGTTGAGATATTCGAGCGCCCGGTTGCTGCCGGCGCTGAGCACCCATTTGACCGGGATATTTTCAGTCTTGAGGTCCTGCTCCAGCCAGCCAAAGCGCTTGAGAACCAGGCTGGGGGGCGAGTAATAAGCGTAATCCAGGCGGATTTCCTTGGGGGCTTCGGCTTGGGCGATGCCGACGGAGGCCAGCGCGATGGCTACAGATGAAACGATCCGCTTGAAGACTGAATTCATTGTCCGGTTCCTGAATGTGAATGAAGGAAGCGAATCTAAGGTGCCGGGCGCGACCGGCGAAGGACGAACTTCTTCATTGCTTATTCCGGTATAACGAATAAGCAAAATTTGACCGGCCTTCCGGGCGGGCGCCGCTTACCGTTGGGCTGCCGTATCCGGCCTCTGGCCGGCAGATAATTGCCGCTCATCATAAATCTACCTGGCGAAGACCGGAGTTGTCTAAGATATTCAACACATTGCGTGGCGAATTCAATATCGATAATAGAGCGCGATGAGCATTTTGTATTTTCAATAACATTTGAAAAAACAGGGCAATTCAGGAGGAGATATGTTCAGCAAACTCAAGTTCAGGACCAAGGTCATTCTGCTGGTCGTGCTGTCGTTGATCGGCATGGTCGGCCTGACAACGGTTTCCGTCGTCGAGATGAAGCGCGATTTGTCGGCGAGCAAAAAGGTCCAGATCAAATCGGTTACCGAGGCTTTGTTCAATACGATTGCCGACTTCCAGGCGCAAGAGCAGAGCGGCAAGCTGACGCGCGAACAGGCGCAACAAGCCGCGTTGTCGGCAATCCGAACGGCGCGCTACGGCGGGCCGGATGGGAAAACCGAATATTTTTACGCCTACACGATGCAAGGCATAAATATTTATCACACCAAGGCCGAGTTCATTGGTCAGGATTTGCGGGAAAAGATCAAGGACAGCCGGGGCGGCTATCCCATCAAGGATTTGCTGGCCGCCTTGCAAAGCCAGCGCAGCGCCTTTGTGGACTCGTTTTTCCCCCGGCCGGGCCAGCAGGTGGCAGTCGAAAAACTCCAGTTCGTCATGCACTTCGAGCCCTGGGGCTGGATGCTGGGGACCGGTGTTTACATGGACGACATCAAACATGAGTTCAATGAACGCCTGGTTTTCTCGCTGTCATTCGCCCTCGTTGTCCTGCTGGTCATGGCGACGTTTGGCGTGGTCATCGTCAGAGGGGTGCTGCGGCAAGTCGGCGGCGAGCCAGCCGATGCCATCCGCTTCATGTCGCAAGTCGCGGCGGGTGATCTGACCGGCGATATTCCGCCGGCCGCGAAAGGCAGCATGCTCGATTCGATGCGTGACATGGTCGGCTCGGTCCGCCAGATGCTCGGCGATATCAGTCATTGTTCGACTCAGCTGACGCAGGGTACCGAGCGCATCAATACGGCGGCCCGCGAAGTGGCCATCGCCTCCGAGCGGCAGTCCGATGCGACCTCGTCAATGGCGGCGGCGATCGAGGAAATGACGGTGAGCATCAACCATATTTCGGACAGTGCCAAAGATACCCAGCACAATTCGCGGGAGTCGGTCTCCTTGTCCGAGGACGGGTTCAAGCGGATTCAGGTGGCCAGTCATGAAATCAACGAGATCGCGGCGAGCGTCAATAATGCCTCGGGTCGGATTCGCAAGCTGGAAGAAGGGGCCAGGCAGATTTCCTCGATTGCCGGGGTGATCAAGGATATTGCCGGGCAAACCAACCTGCTGGCGCTCAATGCGGCGATCGAGGCGGCGCGCGCCGGTGAGCAGGGGCGCGGCTTTGCGGTGGTCGCCGATGAAGTGCGCAAACTGGCCGAGCGGACGTCGCTGGCGACGATTGAGATCGAAAAGATGATCGAAGGTATCCAGTCGGATACGGTGCAGGTCGTTGGCGTCATGGATGCCGCCTTGCCGCAGGTGGTGGCGGGGGTGAAAGCCGCCGAGGACGCGGCCGAGGCGCTGAGCCACATCAAGACGGGGGCTGAAACGACGCTGGTGCGCATTCGCGAGGTCGCCGAATCGACCAAGGAACAGAGTCAGGCGAGCGACAGCATCGCCCAGCGCGTTGAAGAGATTGCGACCATGGTTGAGGAAACCTCGGCAGCGATGAAATCGACCGCCGAGACCGCCGAAGATCTCGACAAAGTGGCCCATCAGCTGACCTTGTTGGTGCAGCGCTTCCATTGCTGAAAGCATCTCGGCATTCCGGACGGTGACGGCCGATCAGCGGCCCGTTGCGTCAAGCGGCATGCCGCTTGACGCAACGGGCGGTCCTTACTTGAAGAAGACGATGGTTTTCTGCACCGTCATCCAGCCGCCCCAGCCGAGCGGAATCCATACCGCCAGCCAGGCCAGGAAGACGCGCCAGGAGTGGCTGGCTTCGTTGACCAGGGCTGAGACGTCCTCGACGAAATGCTGGTGCGTGTCGTCGGCGCCCTTCTTTTCTTCCGTCAGCTCGGCCGGCGTCATGTGATGCTCTTCCGCCACCTGATGGATCCGCCAGTTGCAGAGCATGCCGAGGACCAGCAGGCCGGCCAGGATGTACATGGTGATGGTGTAGGCATCGGCCCGCGCCACGCCCTGGTCGAGCTGGTATTCGCGGATGTAATTGACCAGCACCGGCCCGAAGATGCCGGCGGCCGACCAGGCGGTGAGCAGGCGGCCGTGGATGGCGCCGACGAAGCGGGTGCCGAACATGTCGGCGAGGTAGGCCGGCACCGTCGCGAAGCCGCCGCCGTACATCGACAGGATGATGCAGAAGAAAGCGACGAACAGCGCCAGGCTGCCGGCTTGCGCGGTGCTCGGGATGGCCGCGTAGAGCGCGAAGCCGAGCAGGAAGAAGGTGAAATAGGTGGCCTTGCGGCCGATCCGGTCGGACAGCGAGGCCCAGAAGAAGCGCCCGCCGATGTTGAACAGCGAGAGCAGGCCGGTGAAGCCGGCGGCGACCGCGGCGATGGCGCCCTTCTGCGCGGCATCGAGATTGTTGAAGGCGACGTCGACCCCGATCAGCTTGCCGGCGAAGACTTCCTGCAGCATCGGCGAGGCCATGCCGATGATGCCGATGCCGGCCGTCACGTTGAGGCAGAGCACGGCCCAGATCAGCCAGAACTGGCGCGTCTTCCAGGCGACATCGAGGTGCACGTGGCTGTCGGTGATCATCGAGGTCTTGGCCTTGGCCGGCGGCGTCCAGCCGGCCGGCTTCCAGTTCTCGGCCGGTACGCGGTAGCCGAGCGCCCCGGCCATCATGAACACGAAGTAGATCGCGGCCAGGGTCAGGAAGGTTTCGACCACGCCCACAGAGGTCGGCGTCGCGAAATACTTCATCAGCTTGTCGGCCAGTGGCGCACCGATCATCGCGCCGCCGCCGAAGCCCATGATCGCCATGCCGGTCGCCATGCCACGGCGGTCCGGGAACCACTTGATCAGCGTCGACACCGGCGAGATGTAGCCGAGACCGAGGCCGATGCCGCCGATCACGCCGGAGCCGAGCCAGAGCAGCCAGATCTGGTGCAGATGCACGCCGAGCGCCGAGATGACCAGCCCGCCGCACCAGCACACCGCCGAGACGACGCCGGCCTTGCGCGGCCCGGCCTTTTCCAGCCAGCCGCCCCAGATCGCGGCCGAGGAGCCGAGGAAGACGAAGAACATCGTGTACATCCAGCCGAGCATGGAAATCTTCCAGTCGCAGCCGGAGCTGAACACCTGCTCGAAGAAGCCCATGTCCTTGGCGCATTCGATCGACTGGGTGATGCCGAGCGCCCGCGACAGCGGCAGCCAGAACACGGAAAAGCCGTAGGCCATGCCGATGCACAGATGGATGGCCAGCGCGGCCGGCGGAACCAGCCAGCGGTTGAAGCCGGGCTGGGCGACCGTCCGGCGACGGTCGAAAAAGTCAGGTGCTGCGGGGGCTTGGTTGGCCGCCATGGAATCTCCTCCCGGAGGTGTCAAATCCGCCAGACTGGCGAATTACTAGGGGGCGCGATTTTACCCCTATCGGCCCGCGGTTTTCCTCGGCGATACGGCATCCGGCAATGGCGGCGAGGGCAAGACCGGGCGCGCCGAGCGACTGGAAATCGATCCGTCGCCGCCAGGGCGTTTCCACTCACCCTCGCAATCCGACCGTTCGCCCCCGCCTTTTTACCGCTCTCTGGAAAGCCTGAATAGACGCTTTACCGGCTCCTAAGATTCAACTCGTGAACAATCTTTTTCACGACTCTTGAGGAGATAAAAATGGACCAAGCGATCTATTTTGTTATCGCAACAGTCTGTGTCCTTGCCCTCGCATATCGCATATACGGGATATTTTTTGTAAGCAAGGTCCTAGCTGCCGACGACAGTGAAGTTACGCCATCCCATCAATTCCAGGACGGCAAGAATTACGTGCCCACGAAAAAATGGGTTAATGCAGGTCAACACTTTGCGGCGATCGCCGCCGCCGGCCCGTTGGTCGGTCCGGTGCTGGCCGCCCAGTTCGGCTACCTGCCAGGTTTCATCTGGTTGCTGGTCGGCGCGGTGGTCGGCGGTGCGGTACACGACACGGTGGTGCTCTTTGCTTCGATGAAGCATCAGGGCAAATCCCTGTCGGAAGTCGCCAAAGCCGAACTCGGGCCGGTTGCCGGCTGGAGCACCGGTCTGGCGATGCTGTTCATCATCACCATCACGATGGCCGGTCTGTCGATCGTCGTCGTCCATGCCCTCGAGCGCAATGCCTGGGGTACTTTCGCCGTCTTCATGACGGTGCCGATCGCGATCTGTCTCGGTCTCTATGAACGCTATTTCGGTTCCTCGAAGTGGGGCACCTACATCGGTGTTGCCGCGGTCATGGCTTCGGTTGCTGCCGGCCCGCACCTGCAAGGTACGCTGCTCGGTGACTGGCTGACCCTGCACAAGACGACGGTGAGCTGGCTGCTGCCGGTCTACGCCTTCTTCGCTACCGCCCTGCCGGTGTGGATGTTGCTGACGCCGCGCGGTTACCTCTCCAGCTTCATGAAGATCGGTGTCTTCGCTGCCCTGATCGTCGGCGTCGTGTTCATCAACCCGACCATCCAGTTCCCGGCCCTTACCGAATTCATCCACGGCGGTGGCCCGATCCTGAAGGGTGCGGTCTGGCCGTTCATCTCCATCACCATTGCCTGCGGTGCGATCTCCGGCTTCCACGCCTTCATCGGTTCCGGTACCACGCCCAAGCTGGTCGACAAGTGGAGCGACATTCGTCCGGTGGCTTTCGGTGGCATGCTCGCCGAGTGTCTGGTCGCCGTCATGGCCCTGATCGCCGCTACCTCGCTGCATCCGGCTGACTACTTCGCGATCAACTCTTCGCCGGAAGTCTTCAAGACCCTGGGCATGACCGTTGTCGATCTGCCGGAACTCAGCCAGAAGATGGGCATTGACCTGTACGGACGCACCGGTGGTGCGGTGACTTTGGCGGTCGGCATGACCTACATCTTCACCAAGCTCTCGTGGTTCTCCGATCTGGCCGCCTACTTCTTCCAGTTCGTGATCATGTTCGAAGCAGTGTTCATCCTGACGGCCGTCGATTCCGGCACCCGTGTCTCGCGTTACCTGATCCAGGATCTGCTTGGCGACATCTTCCCGCCGATGAAGCGTCTCGACTCGATGCCGGCCGCCATTACCGCCAGCGTCATTGCCTGCGTTCTCTGGGGTTACCTGCTGCTCTCCGGCGATATCAGTTCGGTCTGGGCGCTGTTCGGTGTCTCCAACCAGTTGATGGCTTCGGTTGGCCTGATGATCGGCGCGACCATCATCATGCGCATCTCGAAGAAGCGGATTTATGCCCTGACCTGCCTGATCCCGCTGGCCTACCTCTTCGTCACGGTCAACTACGCCGGCTACTGGATGATCGCCAACGTCTATCTCGCCGCCGGTACCAAGGGCTACAACCTGTTCAACGCGGTGATCGCCTCGTCGATGATGGTTCTCGGTTTCATCATCATGTTCGCCTCGCTGAAGCGTTGGGTGGTGTTGTGGAAAGCACGCGGTGCGTCTTCGGTGATCCCGCCGACCATGCTGCCTTCCGCCGCCTGACCAGCAATCAACGGTAACGGCCTACCCGGCCGTTGCCAAGACCAGCGGCTGCGATGACCTACCAGAACATCGCAGCCGCCCGCCAAAAGCAGAATTACCTTCAAGGAGCAACAAATGAACGCACTCTACAAAATCGCAAGTCGCCAGGATCCGTGGGCCGGTTTTGCCACCGGCGAGTGGTCGAAGAGCGTCGATGTCCGGAGTTTCATCCAGGCCAATTACACCCCCTACCTGGGTGACAGTTCCTTCCTCAAAGGCCCGACGCAGCGCACCACCGCCCTCTGGGCGAAAATGCAGGAACTGTTGAAGCAGGAACAGCAGAAGGGCGTTCTCGATGTTTCCGCCGACCGCGCGTCGAGCATCACGGCCCACGATGCCGGCTATATCGACCAAGGCAACGAGATCATCGTCGGCCTGCAGACCGATGCGCCGCTGAAGCGCTCGATCATGCCGAATGGCGGCCTGCGCATGGTCGAAGGCGGCCTCGAAGCCTTCGGCTTCAAGATCGACCCGATCGTCTCCGAAATCTGGACCAAGTATCGCAAGGATCACAACAGCGGCGTCTTCGACGTCTATTCGCCGGAAATCATGAAGGCCCGCAAATCGGCCATCCTGACCGGTCTGCCCGATGCCTACGGGCGCGGCCGGATCATCGGCGACTACCGCCGGGTCGCCCTGTACGGCACCGACGCGCTGCGTGCCGCCAAGAAGCAGTCCTTCCATGAACTCGACGGCGCCGAATTCACCGAAAGCGTCATTCGCCTGCGCGAAGAAGTCTCTGAGCAATATCGCGCCCTCGACGAACTGAAGCAGATGGCCGCCCTGTACGGCTGCGACGTTAGCCGGCCGGCCGCCAACGCCCAGGAAGCCGTGCAATGGACCTACCTGGCCTATCTTGCCGCGGTCAAGGAACAGAACGGTGCCGCAATGTCGATCGGCCGCATCTCGACCTTCCTCGACATCTACTTCGAGCGCGACCTGGCCTCCGGCCTGATCAGTGAGGACGAAGCCCAGGAAATGATCGACGACCTGGTGATCAAGCTACGCATCGTCCGCTTCCTGCGCACCCCGGAATACGACCAGTTGTTCTCGGGCGATCCGACCTGGGTCACCGAATCGATCGGCGGCGTCGGCGAAGACGGCCGGCCGCTGGTCACCAAGAGCAGCTTCCGCGTCCTGCATACCCTCTACAACCTCGGCCCGGCCCCTGAACCCAACCTGACCGTGCTGTGGTCGGCGCGCCTGCCGCAAGGCTTCAAGGAATTCTGCGCCAAGGTCTCGATCGACACCTGCTCGGTGCAGTACGAGAACGACGATCTGATGCGCCCGTACTGGGGCGACGACTACGGCATTGCCTGCTGCGTCTCGGCGATGCGCATCGGCAAGCAGATGCAGTTCTTCGGGGCCCGCGCCAATCTGGCCAAGACCATGCTCTACGCCATCAACGGCGGCCGCGACGAACTTTCCGGCGAACAGGTCGGGCCGAAATTCCAGCCGATCACCGGCGACGTGCTCGATTACGACGAAGTCGTCGGCAAGTTCCTGCCGATGATGGAATGGCTGTCCGGCGTTTATATGAAGGCGCTCAACACCATTCACTACATGCACGACAAGTACGCCTACGAGCGCATCGAAATGGCGCTGCACGACCGCGACATCCTGCGCACCATGGCCTGCGGCATCGCCGGTTTGTCGGTGGTCGCCGACTCGCTGTCCGCCATGCGTTACGCCAAGGTCCATGTGGTGCGCGACGAGCGCGGCCTGGCCACGGATTTCCGCATCGAAGGCGATTATCCGGCCTACGGCAACAACGACGAGCGCGTCGATTCGATCGCCACCTGGGCGGTCGAGACCTTCATGAACTACCTGAAGCGGCAGCGCGCTTACCGCGATGCGACACCGACCATGTCGGTGCTGACCATTACCTCGAATGTCGTCTATGGCAAGAAGACCGGCAATACGCCGGACGGTCGCAAGGCCGGCCAGCCCTTCGCGCCGGGTGCCAACCCGATGCACGGCCGCGATCACAAGGGCGCCCTGGCCTCGATGGCGTCGGTCTGCAAACTGCCCTACACCTGCTCGCAGGACGGCATTTCCTACACCTTCACCATCGTCCCCGCCGCCCTCGGCCCAACCGAAAGCGAACGGGTCGCCAACCTGGCAACCATGCTCGACGGCTACTTCGCCAGCCATGGTCACCATATCAATGTCAATGTCTTCGATCGCGAAACGCTGATGCACGCCATGGATCATCCGGAGCTGTATCCGCAACTGACGATCCGGGTCTCGGGGTATGCGGTCAATTTCATCAAGCTGACCCGTGAGCAGCAGCTTGATGTCATCAACCGTACTTTCCATGCCAGCCACTAACTTCGCTTCGGCTTGCTCTGCCGCCACCTCCTCGGGGGTGTCGGCACGGCCGGCACTGCTCGAGGGCTGGGTGCATTCCACCGAAACCTTCGGCACGGCCGATGGCCCGGGCATCCGCTACGTGCTGTTCCTGTCCGGTTGCCCGCTGCGTTGCCAATACTGTCACAACCCCGATACCTGGCATCGCCAGGACGGCACGCTCACGCCGGTTGAGGACGTATTGGCCGACATCGGCAGCTATCGCGGCTTCATCCGGGCGAATGGCGGGGTCACGCTGAGCGGCGGCGAGCCGCTGGTCCAGGCCAGGTTCTGCAAGGCCGTGCTGCAGGGGTGCAAGGCGATGGGCCTGCATACCGCGCTCGACACCTCCGGTTACCTGGGCGACCTGGCCGACGACGAATTGCTGGCCAATGTCGATCTGGTGCTGCTCGATATCAAGGCGGCGAGCGGCCGGCGCTATCACCAACTGACCGGCGTCGAACTGAAGCCGACCATCAAGTTCGCCGAGGATCTGGCGGCGATCAACAAGGCGGTTTGGTTGCGTTACGTCCTGGTTCCCGGCCTGACCGACAACCTCGACGAAATCGAGTCGCTGGCGACCTTCGCCGCCGGGCTGGGCAATGTCGAGCGGGTCGATGTTCTGCCGTTTCACAAGTTGGGCGAACACAAGTGGCGCGATCGCGGCCTGGATTACCGGCTTGAACGCGTCGAACCGCCATCGCAGGAAATGCTTGAAACCGTGCGGCAAACGTTTCGCGCCGCCGGACTTCTGGCGCACTGATCGCCTCGATCGGCACCGCGCCACCAAACAAGCGTCAATTGAGTATTAGGAGAATAGCGTGTTAGCAGAATTCGCTTCAAAAATCGGTCTGGATGCCAGCTTGCTGGCCAACGGTTCGCCCGCCGCGGCGCTGCCCTGTTTCGATCAACAGGCGCTGGCTGCCGGTGTCGACAACGTGCCTTTCGACGAGATCGAAATCGGCCAGTCGGCGAGCATGTCGCGGCAATTGACGATGGACGACATCGAGTTGTTCGCCACCGTCTCCGGCAATACCAATCCGGTCCATCTCGACAAGAATTTCGCGGCCAATACCAGTCACCACAAGATCATCGCCCATGGCATGTGGTCGGGGGCGCTGGTCTCCGGGGTGCTGGGTTCGAAATTGCCGGGGTCGGGCACGGTCTATCTCGGCCAGAATCTCAATTTTGAGCATACCGTCGGCCTCGGCGACACCGTTACCGCGACGGTGACGGTGATCGAGAAAAAGCCGGCCAGCAATATCGTCATCCTCGACTGCATCTGTGTTAACCAGCGCGGCGAAGTCATCGTCACCGGCAATGCCGAGGTCGTGGCGCCGACCCAGAAGGTGCACCGCGACGCGCTCGACCTGCCCGAAGTGCAACTGATCCACCACGACCAGCACGATGCCCTGCTGCACAAGTGCGACGACCTGGTCCCGGTGCCGACGGCGGTGGTTTATCCGTGCAACGAGAGTTCGCTGCGCGGCGCCGTCGAGGCCGCCGAGGCCGGCTTGATCGCACCCATCCTGGTCGGCCCGGCCGCGCTGATCAAGGAGATCGCGATGACCTTCGATCTCGACATCAGCCCGTACCGTCTGGTCGATGTCGAACTCGCCCCGGACGCCGCCGAAACCGCCGCCCGCCTGGCGCGCGACGGCGAGGTCGAAGCGCTGATGAAAGGCTCGCTGCATACCGACGAACTGATGGGCGCCGTCGTCCGCAAGGAGAGCTGCCTGCGCACGCGTTCGCGGATCAGCCATGTCTTCCTGATGAACGTCCCGACCTACCCGCGCCCGCTGCTGATCACCGACGCGGCGATCAACATCGCCCCGACGCTGGAGGACAAGGTGCATATCGTCCAGAACGCGATCAATCTGGCCCGCGTGCTCGGCGTCGCCAAACCGAACGTGGCGATCCTCTCGGCGGTCGAGAACATCAACCTAAAGATTCCCTCAACGCTGGAAGCCGCCGTGCTGTGCAAGATGGCCGACCGCGGGCAGATCACCGGCGGCGTGCTGGACGGCCCGCTGGCTTTCGACAACGCCATCTCGGCCGAGGCCGCCAAGACCAAGGGCATCAACTCGCCGGTCGCCGGCGCCGCCGACATCCTGCTGGTGCCCGATCTCGAATCCGGCAACATGCTGGCCAAGCAGCTCTCCTTCCTGGCCAATGCCGATGCCGCCGGCATCGTGCTCGGCGCCAAGGTGCCGATCATCCTGACCAGCCGCGCCGACAACCTGCGCTCGCGCCTGGCCTCCTGCGCCGTCGCTGCCTTGCTCGCCACCGCCAACCGCAAGGCGCATCCAGCGCCGGCCGGCAACTGAGGAGCTGATCATGACTAGCAAACAAGCCGCCTATCTGGTCCTCAATGCCGGTTCGTCGAGCCTGAAATTCTCGGCCTTTCGCCAGCAGGCCGCCAGCGCCGATCTGGAAACCCTGCTCTCCGGGCAGATTTCCGGCATCGGCAGCAGCGCCCATTTCGCCGCCAAGGGGGCGGACCGCCGCCTGCTCGCCGAGCATCGCTGGGACGACAAGGATTCGCTGTGCCGCGATACGCTACTGCAATATGTCCTGCGCTGGGTCCGCGCGACGCTGGTCGATGACGAGATCGTCGCCGTCGGGCATCGTGTCGTGCATGGCGGACTCGCGCTCGGCCAGCCGATGCGCGTCAGCCCGCAACTGCTCGACCAGCTGGACAGCCTGGTCCCGCTGGCGCCCTTGCACCAGCCGCACAATCTGGCGCCGATGCGCATCCTCGCCAAGAACTTCCCGGATCTGGAGCAGGTGGCCTGCTTCGATACCGCTTTCCACAGCAGCCAGCCGGCCATCGCGCGCAGCTTCGCCTTGCCCCAGGCGCTGACCGATGAAGGCGTCTGCAGCTACGGTTTCCACGGCCTGTCCTATGAGTACGTGACCAGCCAGCTGCTGGAGAATCGTCCCGATCTGGCGGAAGGCCACGTCGTCATCTGCCATCTCGGCAATGGCTCGAGCCTGTGCGCGGTCAAGGGCGGGCGCAGCATGGATACCTCGATGGGCTTCTCGGCCCTCGACGGCGTGCCGATGGGCACGCGGGCCGGCAGCGTCGATCCGGGCGTCATCCTGTACCTGATGCGCGAGAAGAAGATGGGGCTGGAAGAGCTGGAAGACCTGCTCTATCGGCAATCCGGCCTGCTCGGCGTGTCCGGCGTGTCGAACGACATGCAGGTGCTGCAGGCCTCGGACGACCCGCGCGCCCAGAAAGCCGTCGACCTGTTCTGCTTCCGCGTCGCCAAGGAAGTGGCGGCCCTGGCGGCATCGATGGGCGGCCTGGATGCCCTGGTGTTCACCGCCGGCATCGGCGAGAACTCGCCGGAGATTCGCGCCCTGATCGCCGAGCGTCTCGAATGGCTGGGCGTCAAGGTCGATGCCGCGGCCAACCGGAATCGCGAGTATTACATCGCGGCAACGGACTCCAAGGTGCCGGTCTTCGTCATCCCGACCAACGAAGAAATGATGATCGCCAAGCACACGATCAACGTGCTGGGGCAAACGATCGGCCATGCCTGAGCGGTTCAGGCAGCGGATGACCATGGCAGCCGGGTGACAGCACCCGGCCGCTTCACAGGAAGGCATGAAATGCTCAAGAAAATAGACGGCGGGCGCCTCCTCGAGGCGCGCGACAGCAGCCGGCCGACGGCGGCGCATGGCGAGGCGGGCCTCAGCTTCGCGCTCGACCCCCTGATGCCGGACGCCATTGCCCAGGCGGCGGAGGATGTCGGCGTCAAGAAAGCCAAACTCAGTCCGGGCGTGCTGTTCGGCTTGTCGGTGCTGGGCGGGGCGTTCGTCGCCCTCGGCGGGCTGTTCGCCACGGTGACGATCTCCGGCGCGGCCGGGCATCTGCCCTACGGGGTGATGCGCCTGCTGATGGGGGCGACTTTCTCGCTCGGCCTGATGCTCGTCGTCATCGCCGGCGCCCAACTGTTCACCAGCGACGCGCTGATGGTCATGGCCTGGGCCAGCGGCCGGCTCAAGACCGGGCGCATGCTGCGCGTATGGACCACCGTCTGGCTGGGCAATTTCGTCGGCGCGCTGGGCGTCGCCGCCCTGGTCTTCCTGTCCGGCCAATACACCTTCGGGCATGGCGAAGTGGGCGCCTCGGCCCTTTACCTGGCTACCGCGAAAAGCACGCTGGCCCCCGACAAGGCCTTCTTCCTCGGCATCCTCTGTAACGTCCTGGTCTGCCTGGCGGCCTGGGTCGCCATGGCGGCGCGCAGCATCGGCGACAAGATCCTGGCGATGTTCTTCCCGATCGCCGCTTTCGTCGCCGCCGGCTTCGAGCACTGCGTCGCCAACATGTATTTCATCCCGGTCGGCCTGTTCATCAAATGGTGGGCGCCCGACGCCTTCTGGGCCGATCTGGCCAGCCACGGCGGCACGCCGCCGGAAATTCCGCTCGATCAGTTCGCCATCAACCTGGCCGCCGTCACGCTCGGCAACTGGGTCGGCGGCGCCGTGCTGGTCGGCGCCGTCTATTGGCTGATCTTTCGCAGCGGCAGCAAGCTTGCCGAACCGATCAAGGAAAAGCTCTACAAAAGCATATGACCAAAACAATCGACATCACCGAGCTGTGCCTGCGCGACGCGCACCAGAGTCTGCTGGCGACCCGGATGGCGCTGGCCGACATGGTGCCGGCCTGCGCCGACATTGACCAGGCCGGCTACTGGTCGGTCGAATGCTGGGGCGGCGCGACCTTCGACGCCTGCATCCGTTTCCTCAACGAAGACCCGTGGGAACGGCTGCGCGTCTTTCGCAAGTTGCTGCCCAATTCGCGGCTGCAGATGCTGCTGCGCGGCCAGAACCTGCTCGGCTACCGGCATTACGAGGACGGCGTGGTCGACCGCTTCGTCGACAAGGCGGCCGAGAATGGCATGGATGTCTTCCGCGTCTTCGATGCCCTCAACGACATCCGCAACATCCGCCATTCGGTCCAGGCGGTACGGCGCAACGGCAAACATGCCCAGGGGACGATCTGCTACACGGTCAGTCCGCTGCACACCACCGAAACCTTCGTCGCAATGGCCGAACAACTGGTCGACCTCGGCTGCGATTCGATCTGTCTGAAGGACATGGCCGCCTTGCTCAAGCCGCAGCCGGCCTACGACATCGTCAAGGGCATCAAGACGCGCTGCGGTGAAGGCGTGCGCATTCACGTCCATACTCATGCGACGACCGGCGTCACGCTGGTCTCCCTGATGAAAGCCATCGAAGCCGGCGCCGACTGCGTCGATACCGCGATCAGCTCGCTCAGCCTCGGCCCCGGCCACAACCCGACCGAAAGCCTGGTCGCCATGCTCGACGGCACCGGCTACGAAGCCCGCCTGAACAAGGCCTGCCTGCATCGCATCAAGGATCACTTCGCCGCCCTGCGGCCGCGCTACCAGGCTTTCATGTCGAACATCCACGGCGTCGAGACCGACATCTTCGACAGCCAGATCCCGGGCGGCATGATTTCCAACATGGAAAGCCAACTGAAGCAGCAGAAGGCGGAAGACCGCCTCGACGAAGTCCTGGTCGAAGTGCCGCGGGTCCGCGAGGATGCCGGCTTTCCGCCGCTGGTCACGCCATCCAGCCAGATCGTCGGGACGCAGGCCGTGTTCAATGTGCTGATGGGCCGCTACAAAGTGATGTCCAGCGAATTCGCCGACCTGATGCTCGGCTATTACGGCCAGGCACCGGGCGAGCGCGACCCGGCGGTCCTCGCCCTGGCCGAACAGCACGCCCACAAGCCGCCCATCGAACAACGCCCGGCCGATCTGCTGCAACCCGAGTGGGGCGCCCTGCAGGCTGCGGCGACGGCCTTGCCGGGTTGCGACGGCAGCGAAGAAGACGTCCTGACCTACGCGATGTTCCCGCAGGTCGCCCCGGGTTTCTTCGCCAGCCGCGCCCTCGGCCCGAAGAACCTCGGCGTCGACCCGGCGCCGCCCGCCGTCCCGGCCGGCAGCCCGGTCGGCGAGGCGGCCCCGCTGCGCAGCCCGATCACCTACGACGTCAAACTGAACGGCCGCTCGCACCGGGTCTCGGTGACGCCGGTCAGCGAATAGACAGGACGAACCATGAGCACCATGCAAGAGAAGATTGCCGAACTGCGCCGCCGCCGCGCGGTGAATGCCCTCGGCGGCGGCGCCGAGAAGCAGGAGAAGCATCGCCAGTCCGGCCGGCTGACCGCCCGCGAACGGGTCGCCGCGCTGGTCGATGCCGACAGCTTCGAGGAAGTCGGCCAGTTCGCCACGCATCGCGCGACGCTGTTCGGCATGGCCGACAAGGTCTTTGCCGCCGATGGCGTGATCACCGGCGCGGCCTCGGTCGGCGGCCGGCTGGTCCATCTGGCCAGCCAGGATTTCACGGTGGCCGGCGGTTCGGCCGGCGAGACGCATTCGATCAAGGTGGCCGAGATCATGCAATCGTCGCTGAAGACCGGCTCGCCCTTCGTCTTTATCAACGATTCCGGCGGCGCCCGGGTGCAGGAAGGGATCGCCTCGCTGTCCGGTTACGGCAAGGTGTTTCACGCCAACGTGCTGCTCTCCGGCGCGGTGCCGCAGATCTCGCTGATCTGCGGGCCGTGCGCCGGCGGCGCGGCCTATAGCCCGGCCCTGACCGACTTCATCATCCAGACCCGCCAGGCGCAGATGTTCATCACCGGGCCGCAGGTCATCAAGCAGGTCACCGGCGAGAGCGTCACGGCCGAGGAACTCGGCGGGCCGGATGCGCACATGGTGCACTCCGGGGTCATCCACTTCATCGCCGACGACGATCAGCACGCCATCGCGCTCTGTCGCAAACTGCTCGCCTTCCTGCCGGCCAACAATCTCGAAGATCCGCCGCTGGTCGAGGGCGATTACCTGATCGAAGCCAATCCGCTGCTCGAAACGCTGTTGCCCGAGGAAAGCAAGCAGGGCTACGACGTCCGGACGGTGATCGCGGCGATCGTCGATGACGCCGATTTCCTCGAAGTCCAGGCCGGCCATGCGATGAACATCGTCGTCGGCTTTGCCCGGGTGTGCGGCGCCTCGGTCGGCATCGTCGCCAACCAGCCGTCGGTCAAGGCCGGCGTGCTCGACATCGATGCGTCGACCAAGGCGGCGCGCTTCATCCGTTTCTGCAACGCCTTCAACATCCCGCTCGTCACCTTCGTCGATGTCCCGGGCTTCATGCCGGGCGTCGAACAGGAGTACGGCGGCATCATCCGCCATGGCGCCAAGCTGCTCTTCGCCTATTCGTCGGCGACCGTGCCGAAGATCACCATCATCCTGCGCAAGAGCTACGGCGGCGCCTACCTCGCGATGTGCGGCAAGGATCTCGATGCCGACCGGGTGTTCGCCTGGCCGACCGCCGAAATCGCCGTGATGGGCGCCGAAGGCGCGGCCGAGATCGTCTTCCGCAAGGAGATCGGCGAGGCCGATAACCCGGAGCAACGGCGGGCCGAGCTGATCGCCAGCTATCGCGACACTTTCTCCAACCCCTATGTCGCCGCCGAACAGCGGCTGGTCGATGCCGTCATCGAACCGGCCCTGACCCGCCAGCACATCGCCCAGGCGCTTGAGTACCTGCGCATCAAGCGGGTGCCCCGGCCGCACAAGAAGCACGGTTTGATACCGCTGTGACAAGGCTCGCATGAAAAACAAACAACCTGAAGACGACCTGCTGGCGCTGATCGCCCTGATGCGCGCCGAGATCGGAACGCTGACCGGCCGGGTGTCGCAACTTGAGCATGGCCTGGACGAGAGGGCATCGGCTGGGCGGGGGGAAATCGGCGAAGAGACCTTGCTCGCCATTTCGGCGGCGGTCGCCGCTTTCCTCGGTGTGCCGGCCCGCATCCGCCAGGTCCGCGTCGTCCACTCCAAGGTCTGGGCCCAGGTCGGGCGCATCGGGGTGCACGCTTCGCACCGCCTCAATTGATCGGGAAACCAGCATGAAACTGAAAATCACCATTGCCGACACCACCTACGAGGTCGATGTCGAAGTCGCCGAAGCCGACCACGCCAGCCTGCCGCCGGCCTATCCGGTCGGCTCGGCCAGACTGGCTGGCAGCGCCGCCAGTCCGCCGAGTGCGCCACCGGCCAGCCTGCCCGAACGGCCCTTGGCCGACGAGGACCGGGTCTGCCGCAGCCCGGTCTCCGGCGTCGTCGTCAAGGTGTTCGCCAAAGCCGGCGACAACATCCAGGCCGGCGATTCGTTGCTGCTGCTCGAAGCGATGAAGATGGAAACCAACATCACCGCCCCGCTGGCCGGCGTCGTTGCGGCGATCAAGGTCGGGGCCGGCCAGCATGTCCAGACCGGGAACATCCTGATCGAGTTCGTTTAAGGCCGCCGGGCGGCAAGGAGGTAGCGATGGCAACGATGCAGGCAGAGGCCGGGGGCTTCTTCAGAAACCCCGGTCGCGAGGTGGCACGCCTCGAAGACGAAGTGGCCCGCCGGCTGCGCTTGCTCGGGATCGCGCCGGACGACCGGGCAGGCATCCGGCGATTGTTGGCCGGCCCGCCGGCCGGCAAGGCGGGCGGCCAGCATGATTCGACGACCGCCGATCTGCTCGGCCTTGGCCTGCTGCTGGTCAGATTGCTCCGCCAGTCAGCGTCGGCCGGCCGCAATCCGGGTCTCGGGCCGACCAGCCGCGCCTTCATCGATGGCGTGCTCGGCCGGCGCAGCACGCCAGCGGCATTGCCCGAAAAATGATCGATGAATTGCCCGGCGCCGACCGGCCGAATGCCGGGTGGTGAATGAGGTTTTGGCGCCTCATTTGTCAGCATAGAATGCGCAAATGATTCTCGACTCAATCGAACTGACCCTGACGCTGCTCCAGCAAACCTGCGTCTATCTGGTCATCGCCTATTTGCTCAGCCGGACCCGGATTTTCATCCCGCTGATGCACGTCACCATCCAGTTGCCGCACCGGGTGACCTGCTATGTCGTGTTCTCGCTGTTCTGCATCATGGGCACCTATCTCGGGCTGAAGATCGACGATTCGATCGCCAATACGCGCGCCATCGGCGCCGTTCTCGGCGGTATTCTCGGCGGGCCGTCGGTCGGGCTGGCGGTCGGTTTCACCGGCGGCCTGCACCGTTATTCGCTGGGCGGTTCGTCGGCTTTCGCCTGCATGGTGTCGACGGTCATCGAAGGCCTGATCGGCGGGCTTTTCCATCGCTACATGACGCAGCGCGGGCACTTCCGCTTGCTGTTCAATCCGCTTGCGGTGGCCCTCGTCACGCTGGCGGCGGAAGTGGCGCAGATGCTGGTCCTGCTGCTGCTGGTCGAGCCGCCCGGCGTGGCCAAACACCTCGTCGAGCAGATCGCCGTGCCGATGCTGGTCGCCAACGCGCTGGGCGCCGGGATGTTCATGCGCATCCTGCTCGACCGGCGCCAGCTTTACGAGCGCCAGTCGAGCGTCTTTTCGACCAAGGCGCTGGCCATCGCGGCGCGCGTCGAAGGGCTGCTCCGTTCCGGGTTCAATATCGACACCAGCACCCTGGTCGCCCGGATCATCTACGAAGAAACGGGGGTCGGCGCCGTCGCCATCACCGATACGGAAAACCTGCTGGCCTTCATCGGCATCGGCAGCGACCATCACGTGCCGGGCACGCCGATCAATTCGGTGCTCACCCACCGGGCCATCGAGAACAACGAAGTGGTTTACGCCGACGGCAACGAAGTGGCGTACCGCTGCTCGATCAGCGCCAAATGTCCGCTCGCCGCGTCGCTGATCATTCCGCTGCTCGGCGAGGAAAACCGGGTGATCGGCACGATCAAGCTCTACGAACCGCGGACCCGTCTTTTCTCGACCATCAACCGGGCGCTCGGCGAAGGGATCGCCCGCCTGCTTTCCAACCAGATCCTGGCCGGCCGCTACGTGCGGCAACGCGAGTTGCTGGCCCAGTCGGAAATCAAATTGCTGCACGCCCAGGTCAATCCGCATTTCCTGTTCAACGCCCTCAACACCTTGTCGGCGGTTATCCGGCGCGACCCGGAGCGGGCCTGCCATCTCGTCCTCAACCTGTCGACCTTCTTTCGCAACAACCTCAAGCGGCCGAGCGAAGAGGCCAGTCTCAATGAGGAAATCGAACACGTCACGGCCTACCTTGAAATCGAACAGGCGCGTTTTCTCGGCCAGCTGGTGGTCGATTTCGATATCCCGGACGATTTGCGCCATATCCGCATGCCGGCCTTTTCGCTGCAGCCGGTCGTCGAGAACGCCATCAAGCACGGCACTTCGCAACTGCTCGGCGTCGGCCGCATCCGCATCTCGGCCAGGGCGAGCGACGATATGCTGTTGTTGAGCGTCGAAGACAATGCCGGCCTGTATGTCGAATCCTCCGGCGGCACAGGACTCGGCATGCATCTGGTACAGCGGCGCATCGCCATGCGTTACGGTTCTTCGTTCGGGCTCGAGGTGGCGTGCGAACGCGACGTCTTTACGTGTGTCACACTCAAGCTGCCGCTCAAGCCTTGCGACGCACCGACTGCACTGGAGGGCTATCACGCATGAAGGTTCTGATCATCGACGACGAGTTGCCGGCCCGCGAAGAAATCGCCCGCCTGCTCGGCAAGGAGCCCGACATCGAGATTCTCGGGCAGTGCGCCAATGCGATCGAGGGCATTTCGGCGATCAACCGGTTGAACCCCGAGGTCATTTTTCTCGACATCCAGATGCCGCGCGTCAGCGGCCTCGAAATGCTGGGCATGCTCGACCCGGAGAAAATGCCGCGCGTCGTCTTCCTGACGGCCTTCAACGAATACGCCTTGCAGGCTTTCGATCAGAATGCCTTCGACTATCTGCTGAAGCCGATCGATCCGGTCCGCCTCGATGTCACTCTCAAGCGCCTGCGCCGCGACCGGACGCCCAGTCCGGCGCTGTTCAATGCGGCGGCACCGTTGAAGCAGATTCCTTGTCCCGGCCACCACCGGGTGCTGTTGATCAAGATCGACGACATCGAGTACGCCACCTCGAAAGCCAGCGGCGTTTATGTGACGATCGGCAACGGCAGCGAACATTTCACCGAACTGACGCTGCGCACCCTGGAAGAAAAGACCCCGTTCCTGCGCTGCCACCGGCAATATCTGGTCAATCCGGAGCAGATCAAGGAAATCAGTTTTCTCGAAGCCGGCACGGTCGAAATCATCACCCGCAACAACCACCGGATACCGGTCAGCCGCCGCCTGCTCGGCGAACTCAAGGAAAAACTCGGACTGCTCTGAGGTCCGGCCGGGTTGCCTGGCTCAGACGAGCTTCCAGCCGTCGATGGACAGATAGTGGCGGCCCCAGAAGGTTTTCGCGCGGATCAGCAGTTCCTGCCGGCTCGGGAAGCAATACGGGACAAAAATATCGGCGCCCTGAATCCGGGTCAGCGCATGCTGGTCGGCCTGGCGCGGCGTGCCGAAACGGACGGCCGGGCAGGTGGTGATTTCCAGGCAGCAGCCTTCGATGGTTTCCGGCACGTCGATATAGACCGGCTGCTGGCGCTCGGCAATCAGGGCCAGGGCATCTTCTGAGAGGGTAAGCATGGCAATGCGCTCCAGGTGATGGTGATGCCCAAGGCGCCTTCCGCTGACAACCGAAGCGGCGCGATCGGGCAAGCGACGGCGAAACGGAATTTCGCCAGCCTTTTCATCTTCCATTTTAGGAATGCTCGCCAGGGCCGAAACGATATTCGCGCCAACGGTCGGCCAGGGCAGTCATGCGGTCGCCAGATGGCGGCGAGCGGTTAGCGCGAACGAGCCGGTTGGGTCGATTCACTCGCGCATCTTGCCCGGCCTCTCGGGCAAACCGCCGGTTGATGGCGCCCGCTCATAAAGCCCCGCCGCCCATCACCTTGTAAAAGGTGACGCGATTGCCATAGTTGGCCAGGCGGACGGTAATCAGGTTTTGCTGGGCCGCATACTCGGCGCGTTGCGAGTCGAGTACCGAAAGATAGCTGTCCACGCCCTTGTCGAAACGGGCGCGCGATAAACGATGGCTGGCGGAAGTCGCCTCGACCAGCGCCTGCTGGGCCTCCAGTTGTTGCTGCAAGGGGACGTTCTGCACCAGGGTATCGGCGACTTCGCGGAACGCGGTCTGGATGGCTTTCTCATACTGCGCCAGACTGATCTGTTCCTGTACCTTAGCGACATCGAGATTGGCCCTGATCCGCCCGGCATCGAAAATGGGCAAGCTGATCTGGGGAACGAAGCGCCAGGCCGCGGAGCCTGAACCGAACAACTCGGCGAGTTGGTTGCTCGCCGAGCCGCCGCTGGCCGTCAAGCTGACGCTCGGAAAGAAGGCGGCGCGGGCCGCGCCGATGTTGGCATTGGCCGCCTGCAACTGGCGTTCGGCCTGGAGCACATCGGGACGCCGCTGCAAATGGGCCGACGGCAAGCCGGCCGGGATGTCGGCGATGCCGGAAACGCTTGCCAGTGCGTCGGTCTGCAGCATTTCTTCCGGCAGATCGTTGCCGGCCAGCAGAACCAGGGCATTGCGATCCTGGGCCAGTTGGCCGGTGTAGCGGGCCACGTCGGCCCGTGCCGACTCGACGCTGGTCTGGGCTTGATGCAGGTCCAGCGCCGAGCTGCTGCCCAGCTCGAAGCGCCGCTTGGTCAGCGCGTAGGAAGCCTGCTGGCTACGCCAGGTCTCTTCGGCCAGCTTGAGGCGTTGGCTATCGGCGGCCAGCGTCAGGTAGGCGTTTGCCACTTCGGCGATCAGGCTGATCCGGGCGCTGCGCTGTGCCTCTTCGGTAGCCAGGAACTGATACAGCACCTGGTCCTTGAGGCTCCGGATGCGCCCGAAGAAATCCAGTTCGTAGGAGGCAAAGCCGAGACTGGCACTGTATTCATGCGAGATCACCGCCTGCCCGGTATTCGACAGGCTGGCTGGGATGCGTTGGTTGGTACCGCTGGCGCTGGCGTTGATGCTCGGGAACAGATCGGCACGCTGGATCTGGTACTGGGCGCGGGCTTTTTCGATATTGAGCCCGGCGACGCGCAGGTCGCGGTTGTTGGCCAGCGCCAGGGCGATCAGCTGGCGCAGCTTGGGGTCGGTGAAAAAGCTCTCCCAGCCGAGTTCCGCCGGCGATGCCGCGACCGTGGTAGTCACCCCGCCGGGCCATTGGGCGGCGACCGGCGCGGCCGGCGTCGAATAGTCGGGGGCCAACGTCGTGCAGCCGCTGATCAGGGCAGTCGCCACCGCGGCGGCGAGAATGGTCCGGGACATATCAGTGATCCTCCTGGGCAATCGTCGGCTTGCCTTTGAAAATACGGCGCACGGCGACGAAGAAGAGCGGGACGAACAACACGGCAAGGAAGGTGGCGCTCAGCATGCCGCCGATCACGCCGATGCCGATCGCGTTTTGGGCTCCGGAGCCGGCGCCGCTCGAGATGGCCAACGGCAGTACACCGAGAATGAAGGCCAGGGAAGTCATGATGATCGGACGCAGGCGCAGGCGAACCGCTTCCAGCGTCGCTTCGATCAGTTCCTTGCCATCCTCCATCTGCTCCTTGGCGAATTCGATGATCAGGATGGCGTTCTTGGTCGATAGACCGATGATCATCAGCAAGCCGACCTGGAAGTAGACGTCGTTCGACAAACCGGCCAGCGATGCCCCGAACAGGGAGCCGATGACGCCGAGCGGGACGACCAGCATCACCGCAAACGGGATCGACCAGCTTTCATAGAGGGCGGCCAGGCACAGGAAGACGACGAGCAGCGAAATGGCGTACAAGGTGGGAGCCTGCGATCCGGACATGCGTTCCTGGTAGGACAGGCCGGTCCATTCGTAACCGATGCCGGGCGGCAGTTTGGCCGCCATTTCCTCCATCTGCGCCATGGCTTCGCCGGTGCTGCGCCCGGCTGCCGCATCGCCCATGATTTCGGCGGAGGCCAGGCCGTTGTAGCGTTCCAGCCGCGGCGAGCCATACGCCCAGTGGGCCGAGGCGAAGGAAGAGAACGGTACCATCTCGCCGGCACTGTTGCGGACATACCATTTGTTGAAGTCCTCGGGCTGCATCCGGGCCGTGGCATCACCCTGCAGAAAGACCCGCTTGACGCGGCCTTTGTCGATGAAGTCGTTCACGTAGGAACTCCCCCAGGCGGTCTGCAGGGTGTTGTTGATGTCGGACTGGCTCAGCCCCAGGGCGCCGGCCTTGGCCAGGTCGATGTCGAGCTGGTATTCCGGCGTATCTTCCTGGCCGTTCGGCCGGACGGCGATCAAGGCCGGGTTCTGCGCCGCCATGCCGAGCAGTTGGTTGCGCGCTTCCATCAGCTTCTCATGGCCGAGGCCGGCGCGGTCCTGCAACTGGAAGTCGAAGCCCGTCGCGTTGCCCAATTCGACGACGGCCGGCGGAGCGAAAGCGAAAGCCATGGCATTGCGAAAGGTCGAGAAGTAGCCCATGGCCCGGCCGGCGACGGCAGCGACTTTGAGATCCGGCCGCTTGCGCTCGCTCCAGTCCTTCAGGTTGATGAAGGCCAGACCGTTGTTCTGCCCGCTGCCGCCGAAGCTGAAGCCGATGACGGTAAAGACCGAATCGACGGCTTCTTTCTGCTCTTCGAGAAAATGACGTTCGACTTTCTCGATGACTTCCAGCGTTCGCTCGGTGGTGGCGCCCGAAGGCAGCGTCACCTGGGCCATCAGGAAGCCCTGGTCTTCATCCGGCAAGAAAGCCGTCGGCAGGCGCATGAACAGTGCGCCCATGCCGATGATGATCAGGCCGTAGATCAACAGGTAGCGCTTGCTGCGCCCGAGCATGCGCTGAATCGCCGACTGGCTGCCACTGTTGGTGCGGTCGAAAATCCGGTTGAACCAGGCGAAAAAGCCGCCCAGCAGGCCGCCTTCGCCTGCCGTATGGCCCTTGTCCACGGGTTTGAGCAAGGTCGCACACAAGGCCGGGGTGAGGACCAGCGCGACGATGACCGAGAGGACCATGGCCGAGACCAGGGTGATCGAGAACTGCCGGTAGATGATGCCGGTCGAACCGCCAAAGAAGGCCATCGGGACAAATACGGCGGACAGCACGAGGGCAATGCCGATCAGGGCGCCGGTGATCTGGCCCATCGACTTCTTGGTCGCCTCGCGCGGCGACAGCCCCTCTTCGCTCATGACGCGCTCGACGTTTTCGACGACGACGATGGCGTCATCGACCAGCAGGCCGATGGCCAGCACGATACCGAACAGGGTCAGGGTGTTGATCGAATAGCCGGCGGCCGACAGCACGCCGAAGGTGCCCAGCAGTACGACCGGAACGGCGATGGTCGGGATCAGCGTGGCGCGGAAATTCTGCAGGAAGAGGTACATCACCAGGAAGACCAGGGCGATGGCTTCGACCAGCGTCTTGACCACTTCTTCGATCGAGATCCTGACGAAAGGCGTCGTGTCGTAGGCCACCACCGCCTTCATGCCGGCCGGAAAGAACGGCGTCAGCTCTTTCATCTTGGCGTTGACCGCATCGGCGGTATCCAGCGCATTTGCGCCGGTGGCGAGCTTGACGGCCAGACCGGTCGCCGGTTTGCCGTTGTAACGCGAGACGATGTCGTAGCTTTCGCCGCCCAGTTCGATCCGGGCGACATCGCGCAAATGGACTATGGCGCCGTTCGCCGTCGTGCGCAGGATGATGTTGCCGAACTGCTCGGGCGTCTGGAACCGACTCTGCGCGGTGACCGTGGCATTGAGCTGTTGTCCCTTGATGGACGGCATGCCGCCCAATTGGCCGGCGGAAACCTGGGCATTCTGCGCCGTGATGGCAGCGCTGACATCGCTTGTCGTCAGGCGATAGTTCTGCAACTTGGCCGGGTCGAGCCAGATCCGCATGGCGTACTTGCTGCCGAAGAGCTGGGTTTCGCCGACCCCGTTGATCCGGGCGACGACGTCCTGGATATTCGAGGCGACGTAATCCCCCAGGTCGATATCGGTCATGCTGCCATCTTCGGAGACAAAACCCAGGACCATCAGGAAATTCGACGTGGCCTTGGCGACCTGAACGCCCTGTTTCTGTACCTCTTGCGGCAGCATAGGCGTGGCGAGGGCCAGCTTGTTCTGGACCTGGACCTGGGCGACATCGGGATTGGTGCCGGAGTCGAAGGTCAAGGTAATGGTCACGGTCCCGGAGGAGTCGCTGGCGGAAGACATGTAGGCCAGATGATCGATGCCTTTCATCTTCTGCTCGATGACCTGGGTGACGGTGTCTTCAACCGTCTTGGCCGAGGCGCCCGGGTAGGACGCGCTGATCGACACGGCCGGCGGGGCAATGGGCGGGTACTGGGAAACCGGTAGGGTGCGGATGGCCAGCACGCCGGCCAGCATGATCACGATGGCGATCACCCAGGCAAAAATCGGCCGATCAATGAAGAAACGCGACATGAAATGCCCCTTAATGTTGCGCGGCGGCGGCCGGCGCAGCCGGCACGGCCTTGTCCGCGGAGACCGGGTGGACCGCCATGCCCGGCGCGATCTTTTGCAGGCCGTCGACAATCAACTTGTCGCCGGCCTTGAGGCCTTCGCTGACCAGCCACTTGTCGCCGACCACCCGGCGGGTCTTGAGGACACGCAATTCGACCTTGTTGTCCGCGCCAACTACCAGGGCCGTCGGGTTGCCCTTGGTGTCGCGGGTCACGCCCTGCTGCGGCGCCAGGATGGCCTGGGCCTCGTCGCCTTCTTCCAGCACCGCCCGGACATACATGCCGGGCAGCAGGTCGCCCTTGGGGTTGGGAAAGACGGCGCGCAGCATGATGGTGCCGGTATTCTGATCGACCGTGACATCGGAGAACTGCAGCTTGCCGGGCAGGGGGTAGGCGCTGCCATCTTCGAGGAGCAGTTTGACGGCCGCCTGATTGGCACCGGCCGGCTTCAGCTGGCCGCTGGCGAGGTCACGCTTGAGACGGAGCAGCTCGGTGCTGGACTGCGTCACATCCACGTAGATCGGATCGAGCTGCTGCACGGTGGATAGTGCCGATGCCTGGCTGGCCGTTACCAAGGCCCCCGGGGTGACGCTGGAACGGCCGATCCGTCCCGAGATCGGGGAGGCTACCCGGGTATAGTCGAGATTGATCCGGGCCGTTTCGACTGCGGCTTTGGCGGCGGCCACGTCGGCTTGCGCCTGTTTCAGGGCGGCCTGACTGTCGTCGTTGTCCTGTTGACTGACCGCCTTGATGGCCACCAGCTCTTCATATCGGGAAGCCTTGTTGCGCGTACTGACCAGGCTTGCCTCCGCCTTGGCCAGACTGGCCCGGGCGCTGTCGTAAGTGGCTTGATAGCTTGCCGGATCGATCTGATAGAGCGGTTGCCCGGCCTTGACCTCGGCTCCCTCGACGAACTGCCGTTTCTGGATAATCCCGCCGACCTGGGGGCGGACCTCGGAAACGAGATAGGCCGAGGTCCTGCCTGACAGCTCGGTCGTCAGCGTCAGCGCTTGCGCCTGGATATCCATTACCCCGACTTCCGGCGGCGTCGCGGCCGCCTCCGGGGCTGCCTGGCGACCACAGCCGCTCAGCATGACAGCGCTGAATACCAACGCGACGCCGGCCGGGAGCAGCCGCTTGATTTTGATTGCCATAGCCAACCTCGTTCCACAGGTGAAAGGGCGAAGAACTTTCCGTCCAACGACAGAGAGTGCATGAATGGAGTGAACGTTCATTCTAGTTCGAGCGCTCATTCTATATTAGAATTAAAAGATAACCAATGCCTTGAACCAATCGCCAGGAACTTGTTTTGTAGCGGTCAAGGGATCTCACGATTGAGCCAATGGTAGATCTCCGTCGGAGGTCCTGGCCATCAAGGACGAGAATAATCGTCGGGGAAGACAAGAGGAAAAGCAATGAATGCAAATGCCAATCAACCGCCGGAACAGCCTCGCGCCGAACTGCGCAAGACCCAGGTATTGGATGCGGCAACCGATTGCTTCCGGCTGCATGGTTTTCACAACACGAGCATGGTGCAGATTTCAAAAGCGGCCGGGATGAGCGTCGGCCATATCTACCATTATTTCGAGAACAAGGAAGCCATCATCTCGGCCATCGTCGATCGGGAGGTGCTGCATCTCCTGACGCTTGTCGAGCGCCTCCGCGAGAACAGTTCCGGTGGCGATCTGTTGCACGCCACAATGGACGCGCAGTTCGTTATTGAAGAAACGCTGAACGACCGGAATGCACCGCTGATGTTGGAAATTGTTGCCGAGGCAGCGCGCAATCCGGCGGTAGCCAGCATTGTTCAGGCGGCTGACCAAAAAGCCATGGAGCACTTCCGGGAATTGATCCGGGATGGACTCCGGTTTCGCGATATCGATTTCCAGGAAGCCGATTTGGATGGTCCGCTCGAAATTTTTTATGCCCTGTGCGAGGGCTTGAGTATTCGCACCATTCGTAATCCCAAGCTGGATATGGCCGCAGTAATGCCGGCGTTGCGCCGTGCTCTGGAGTTCATTTTCGAAGAACTGGTAGCCAAGCCGCCTTCATTTCGCGCGTCTGCATTGCCTTAGCGGCTACGCCAGGTGAGCCTTTGCCAGCCCCTTTGACGGGCAATTTATCGGCGACGGACACCGGCATCAGTCGCCCCGGCGCGGCCAGAGGTTGCCCGCCTTTGTGTGACAGCGAACATACGGTACCGATTTGAAACATTAAGGTGGTTTTCATGGAATTCCACCGAGGTGCGATCATGGGTATGCAGATAGGGAAAGTATGGCCGGCGCTGGCGCTGGGTTTCGTGATGGCCGAGTCGGGGACTGTACTGGCCCATTCCACTGTCTCGTCAGCCGGCCCTCCGGCTGTCTTCGAGCTTGCGGTGAGAGCCCCGGATGTCAGCCAGTTCCAGAGCATAAGGCTCGATGTCGGTAGTGTGTTTCAGTCTGAGTTGCCGCTGGCCCGCGATATCTTGTCAAGCCTGCCGGCTGTCGAACGCGGACCGGTAGCGCCGGCCGGCCTGGCGAAAACCTATGCCCTGGTGCTTTCGTCGCTTGGCATGCTTGGCCTGATCGCCTTGCGTCGCCTGCCGCGTACGCTTTAGATGCGGGGCGGGTTGTGAGTTTGCAACGTTTTCTGTTGGTGCTGCGCGGCCGTTGGAAACTGGTGGCTGGCGTGCTGCTCGGCGTCGTGCTGCTGACCCTGCTAGCCAACCTTCTGCTGCCGCTGAAATATACGGCGGAAGCCGATGTGGTGGTCGATGCCCGGCCGGCGGACCCGGTTCTCGGCGCAGTGCTGCCGATAACCGCGGCATCCAGCCTGATGTCGACCCAGGTGGACATCATCCTCTCCGATCGCGTGGCGCAAAAGGCTGTCGCCCTGCTCAAGCTGGAACAGGATGCCGACTTGCGGCGTCAGTGGATCGCGGCGACCAACGGGCAGGGCTCCCTGCCGGCGTGGATTGCTGCGTCGATCAAGCAGCATCTCAAGGTGCTGCCGACCCATGAAAGCAACGTGGTCTCGATCGTCTATACGGCGAGAAGTCCGCAGACGGCGGCGGCGGTCGCCAATGCTTTCGCCCAGGCTTATATCGATACCAACCTGGAGTTGCGAGTCGGTTCGGCGAAGCAATACACCGAATGGTTTGGCGAGCGCACCGGATCGTTCCGCAACAAGCTGGAAGCGGCGCAACAGCGGCTTTCGGCCTACCAGCAAGCGCACCGCATCGTCGTCGCCGATGAAAAGCTGGATGTCGAGACGGCCCGCCTGACCGGGCTGTCGAGCCAACTGGTGGAGGTCCAGGGCCAGCGCGCGGTAACCCGGGGACGGCAGAGCCAGGCCGGCGATTCCGACATCCTGCCCGAAGTCATCGGCAACGGCCTGATCCAGGGCCTGAAGAGCCGGCTTGCCGATCTCGATGCCAAGCGGCAGCAACTCGGCAATCGCGTGCACGAGAACCATCCGGAATACATCGAGCTGGTGACCCAGATCGCCGCGCTGCAGGCCCAGATCGCCAAGGAAACCGGCAAGATCGCCAGCTCCCTCGGCAGTGCCGACCGGATGAGCGCGGCCCGCGAGGCGGAAGTGCATGGCGCGCTCGATACGCAGAAGCAGAAAGTCCTTGAACTGCGGGCGCAGCGCGACAGCGTGGCGGTGCTGCAACGCGACGTCGAATCGGCCCAGCGCGACTACGACATGGTGACGCAGCGCCTGGCGCAAACCAGCCTCGAAAGCCAGACGCCGCAAACCAACGTGGCGATGCTGACGGTGGCGACCGAACCGTCCAGTCCGTCGAGCCCGAAAATTCTCCTCAACACCGTGCTGTCGGTCTTCTTCGGCGGCCTGCTGGGCATGGGCCTGGCCCTGCTGCTCGAACAACTCAACCGGCGGCTGCGCAGCGCCAGGGATCTGCCCGAATTGCTCGACATCCCGGTACTGGCGGTGCTGCCGGCCGGCCGGTTGCGCCATCTGTCGGCGCCGATCGATGGCACGGCCAAGCCGCTTGTCTCACCCCCGGCCAGGCTGCTCGGGCGGCGCGGCGGGCCGGCGCACGGCAGGCCCGGTCTGGCGTCCGGTCCGGCCAGCGGCACACCTGCGCCATTCCGGCCGGAGCCTTCATGATGAATATGAATCAACCGCACAGCGTAAAGGATTTTCTGGCGCCGACGCGTTCCCTGGGCGCCATCCTGGTCGATGCCGGACGGCTGAGTCCGCAGCAGGTAGCCAGCGTCGTCGAGTTGCAGCAGCAGGAGGGTCTGCGCTTTGGCGAAGCCGCCCGGCAACTGGGCATGCTCGACGCCGAGGACATTTTGTTCGGCCTTTCGCGCCAGTTCGAATACACCTGCCTGGGCGCCGGCGATGACTCGGTGTCGGCCGAGGTGATGGCCGCCTTCGGCTCACGGGATGCGCTGATCGAAGCGCTGCGCGACCTGCGGTCGCAATTGATGCTCTACTGGCTGGGGCGGGAACAGGGGCGCAAGAGCCTGGCTCTGGTCAGTGCCCGGCGCGGCGAAGGCAAGAGTTTCATTGCCGCCAACCTCGCCGTGCTGTTTTCCCAGCTGGGCCAGCGCACCTTGCTGGTCGATGCCGATCTGATCAACCCCCGGCAGCATAGTTTGTTCAAACTCGACAACCGGGCCGGCTTGTCCTCGGCGCTGTGCGGCCTGACCGGCTTGCATGCGGCGGTGCCTATCCCGCGGCTGGGCGGCCTGGTCGTCCTGCCGGCCGGACCGACGCCGCCGAATCCGCGCGAGCTGCTTTCCCGGCCGCTGCTCGCCCACCTGCTGGCGCAAGCCGGACAGGCTTTCGATGTGGTGGTGATCGATACGCCGTCGGCGGCGCTGGCCGATGCCCAGATCGTCGCCGCACACGCCACTGCCTCGATCCTGATCAGCCGGCCAAATTCCGCCACGGTCGCCGAGACCGCCGCGTTGACGGCCAATCTCGGCAATCTGCTCGGCGCCGTGGTCAACCAGTTTTGAGGCGGCGACAGCGATGACGGCCATCCGATCTCCCGCTGCCTTGCCAACCAATTGGGCCATCCCGACCTTCCGCCGCAGCGCCTGGCGGGAGGTGCCGGCCGACGGTCGCCTGGCCAGCCTGCTGCTCTACACGCCGCTGCTGGCCACCACGCTGCTCGCCAAACTGTCGGTGCCGCCCTTTGCCGCCCAGTCGCTGAGCATCGCCTACCTGTTCATCCTGCTCGCCCCCGTCCTCGGCCTGGTGCTCGGCCTGCTGCGGCTGGATAGCGGCCGGCTCAGCTTCTTCCTGGTGTTCATCGGGTGCATCGGCGCCATCCAGGTTTTCCGCGGCGAGCCTTTCTCGCTCAACTCGATGCTCTTGCTGGTGACGCTCTTTGTCGCCTATGTCTTCTATCTGCCGCGCCAAGATGACCCGACGGCGTCGGCCCTGCGCTTCTTCCTCGGCTTCGCCACTCTTTTGGCGCTGGCCGGCATCGCCCAGTACGGCGTGCAACTGACGGTCGGTCTGCGCTACGCCTTCCCGATCGAGAACTTCGTTCCCGAGGCCTTCCTGATCGGTGGCTTCAACATGCAGGCGCCGATCGGCTATGGCGAGAGCGCCTATCGCGTCAATGGCATCTTCTTGGCCGAGCCATCCTTCTTCAGCCAGTTCATGGCCGTCGCCATCATCGCCGAACTGCTCACCAGCAACCGGCTGCTACGGGTGGCGCTGTACGGGCTGGCGCTGCTGCTCTCTTATTCGGGGACCGGGCTCATCCTGCTCGTCATCTGCGGACCGTTGATCCTGATCACCCGCCGGCACTGGGGGCTGCTCTGGCTGATCATCGGGGCGCTGGTGCTGGCCGTGGCCCTCGGCAGCTACATCGACCTCGACAAGCTGACCGGGCGCATTGGCGAGTTCGGTGCCGTGCGCTCCAGCGCCCATGCCCGCTTCATCGCCGGCTTCGATGTCCTGACCCGCTACCTCTGGCACGATCCTTTGACCGCCTTGTTCGGCTTTGGCGCCGGGGCGTTTCCCGGCTACGCCATGCGCATGCCTTTTCCGGTGGCGGAGATGACGCTGTTCAAGATGCTTCTCGAATACGGCGTGCTCGGCGCGGCCCTCTACTTCGCCTTCATCTTCTACTGCGTCTTCCGCTCCTCCGCGCCGGCCATCGTCCGGCTGGCGGTGGCGCTGACCCTGTTCCTCAACGGGCCATTCGTTCCCTTCTTTCACGGCCTGGCACTCAGCCTGCTGGTGTGGACCTCGCGGCCGGCGGGCGATGCCCTGCCGCCCGCCGGCAAACCCTTACTCGCCGACGGAGCATGACTATGCAAGAGACTTTCTATTGGGTAGCTGGTATTTCGCTGCTGCTCGCCCTGCACCCCTTTGTCAGCTACCCGCTGTCGCTGCTTGTCCTGCGCCGGCTGCGGCCGGCCAAAGCCAGGCCCGAGCTGTCGCCTGCCTCTGGCGTCGCCCCGAGTTTCGCGATCTGCATGTGCGCCTATAACGAAGAGGCGGTGATCGAGGCCAAGATGGCCAACCTGCTGGCCCTGCGCGAAGACGATCCGACGCTGGAGATTCTCGTCCATGTCGACGCCGCGTCCGACCGCACTGCCGAAATCCTCAGCGTTTACGCCGACCGCATCACGCTGCAGGTGTCGGCCGACCGCCGCGGCAAGACGGCGGGCATGAACAGCCTGGTGGCCCGCACCTCCGCCTCAATCATTGTCTTCACCGACGCCAACGTGATGCTCGACCCGCAGGCCCTGCCGGCCCTCCGCCGCCATTTCGCCGATCCCGGCGTCGGCTGCGTCTGCGGCAACCTGATCTACGTCAATGGCGAGGACTCGGTGACCGCCGCCACCGGTTCGCTTTACTGGCGCTTCGAGGAAACAATCAAGCGGCTGGAGGGGGCGACCGGTTCGGTCATGGGCGCCGACGGCTCGCTGTTCGCCATCCGGCGCAGCCTGCACCACCCGCCGCCGGAACACATCATCGACGACATGTACGTTTCTTTCCGGATCCTGTGCGACGGCTACCGCATCGTCCAGGCGACCGATGTGCGCGCCTACGAGAAGTCGGCCACGTCGGCCGGCGAGGAGTTCCGCCGCAAGCAGCGCATCGCCTGCCAGGCCTTCAATGTGCACCGTCTGCTGTGGCCCCGGCTGCGCCGGCTGGATCGCCTGACCCTCTACAAATACCTGTCGCACAAGTTGCTGCGCTGGCTGTGCATCTACCTGCTGCTTCTGGCTTTCATCAGTTTCGAGCTGGCCCTGGTGTTCGCCGGGCAGGCTGCGGCGGCCGGCGCTATCGCCGGGTTGACCGGGCTGGTGCTGGCCATCGGCTACCGCTTTCCGCTCAAACCTTTCGCCCAGGTCTTCGACATCCTTGCCGTGCTGACTGCGGTCGGGCTGGGCGTCTGGCGCTCGTTACGCGGCGAACGCTTCCAGACCTGGACGCCGGCGGCATCGGTGCGCCAGGAATTGCCAATTGAAGGGACCGAACGATGAACTGCCTGTGGATATCAAGGGATCAGCCCTTCCCGCCGGATGCCGGCGACAAGATCTATTCGGCCAGCCTGGCCAATGCCCTGGCGGAAGCCGGCGCGGCGGTCAGCTTTCTCGGCTTTGCCGCCACGGCCGGTAAGCCGCCGACCGACTCGGCCGTGCGCTGGCTGCCGGTGACCGGCGCCAAACACAGTCAGGGCCGGGCACTGTTCAGCATGCTGCCGATTGCCGGCGCCATCCACAACACGGCGGCCTACCGGCGGGCGCTCGACGCCCAGTTGCAGGAAAAGTGGGATGCCATCGTCTTCGACAGCTACGGCTCGGGCTGGGCGCTCAAACGCTATCTCGCGACCCGCCGGCCGCTCGGCGGCGCGGCCCCGGTACTGGTCCATGTCTCGCACAATCAGGAAGGCGTCCTGTGGCGCGACATGGTCCGCAACAGCCAGGCCGGGCCGCTGAAAAAACTCGCGCTGTCGCAGAACTGGCTGAAGGTCGCCGCCCTCGAGCGTTTCATCCTGCACCATGTCGATCTGACCACGGCGATCAGCAGCGAGGATGCGACGGCCTTCCGGGCCGTCGCGCCGGAACGCTCGACGGTCGTGCTGACGCCCGGCTATTCGGGCACCCGGCAGGCGGCGCGGGTGATCGATGGCGCTTGTCCGAAGCGCGTCGTGCTGATCGGCTCTTTCCGCTGGGTCGTCAAGCAGGAGAACCTGCGGCAGTTCCTCGAACTGGCCGACGCCGCCTTCCATCGTCACGGCATCGCCTTCGACGTCATCGGCGACGTGCCGGAAACCTTGCGCGCCGAACTGGCGCCGCGCCTCAAGGCCACCGTCTTCCACGGTTTTGTCGACGATGTCGCGCCTTACTTCGCCGGCGCCCGGCTGGCCGTCGTGCCGGAAGTGATCGGTGGCGGCTTCAAGTTGAAGTTCCTCGACTACATCTTCAGTCGCCTGCCGGTCGCGACCATTGCCGCCGCGGCCGCCGGGCTGCCGTCGGGCATCCGCAGCAAGCTGTTGTGCAGCGCCGATCTGGCCGGGCTGGTCGCCGCCATCGTCAGCCATATCGACCGGCTCGACGTGCTCAACGACATGCAGCAGGGCGCCTTTGCCGCGGCCGGGCAACTTTTCGACTGGCGCGAGCGCGGCAGCAATCTGCGCGATGCCATCGTCACCTGCCAGCAGGCGCGGGCCGGGGCGCAAGCGTCGCGCCGCGAAAGCGGTTACCGGATGGAAGCATCGTGATCACGCTCATCGTTCCCACCCGTAACCGCGCCCACACCCTGCGCCTGGTGGCGCCCAGCTATTTCGTCCTGGATGGCGTCGACGAGGTCATCTTCGTCATCGACGGCGGCGACGACGAAACGCCACAGCTTGTCGAACGGATTGCCGCCGGCCATCCGGCGGTGCGGACCCGGATCCTGCGTCACGCCGTCCGGCTCGGCGCCGCCCAGTCGCGCAATACCGGCGTCGCGGCGAGCAGCAACGACTTCATCCTGTTTTGCGATGACGACGAGTATCTCGAAGCCGGCTATGCGCGGATCTGCCTGCAAAAGTTGCGCGACCTCGGGGCCGGGGTCGGCGCGGTATCCGGCCGGCGGGTCTATATGGAAAACGGCGAGACGCCGGCCCGCAGCCTGCACCGTTTCGGCCACGGCGTCCGGCCGGGCAAGGCCTTTCGCCCGCTGCTCTGCGAATACGTCAATGGCGCCCGGTTCACCGGCGATATCAAGCTGCCGCTGACCAACGCCGTGATCCTCACCCACAAGCATTTGCTGCAATGCTTTCCCTATGACCCGACCTACGCCCGCGGCAACGGCTACCGGGAAGAATCGGATTTCCAGATGAACCTCTACACCCACGGCTACGACATCGTCGTCAGCAACGACTGCCACAGCATTCACCTGCCGCCGGCCCTGGTGCGCACCGGCGGCCAGCGAACGCAGACGTTCCGGCGCATCTGCTGGTCGATTTACTACACCCACTATTTCTTCGCCAAGTATTACGTCCCCTATGCCGCCCGGCTCGGGCTGCTGGCGCCGCGCTGGCTGGCCGAAATCGCCTTCGCCGTCTTCGCGGTTTATCGCGAAACCGTCCGGCCGCCGCTCTATGCGCTGGCCAAGTGGGGTTTGCGCCAGCGCCGGCGCTGGGTCGAACGGGCGATATCCGCATGAGTCGGCCAGTCCTACCCGATCTCGCCGCGCTGCCGGGCGTCAGCCGTCGGAACTTTCTGCAGGGCAGCGGGGCGCTGCTCGGCAGTTGTCTGCTGGCCCCGGCCGGCCCGGTATGGGCGGCCAGCCCGACGCTGGCTTTCGATTTTCGCGGCAGCGTTCCGGCCGGCGTGAGTTTTCGGCGCGCCAGCCCGGCCAGCCTGGCCGACGGCCCCCGCCTGCGCAATTTGCCGGCCGATACGCCGCGCTTTCCATTGCGGCAAGGGGCGCCGCTCGGCCTGCTGATCGAAGGCGAGGCGAACAACCTGATCGACAATGCCTCCCGGCCGAACCTCCGCGGCTGGTCGGTCGGCGGCGATGTTACCGTGGCCGCCAGCCCCGATCTCGCGCCGGACGGCAGTAGCGGAGTGTTCCGCGTTCTTCGCCCGGCGGCGAAGAGCGGCAGCTTGTGCGAAGCAATCGTGACCAATGCGCCGAGCGGCGATTTCGCGACAGCTTCGGTGTGGCTGCGGACGACCGGCGGCAGCGGCAAGTGGCGCCTGCGTCTGCTTGACTTCACGACCTACAACAACATCAACGGCGTGGTCGAGGTCGGCCCCGAATGGTCGCGTTACAGCCTGCCCCTCAATATGCAGCTACGCGATACCGGCCCCAAGCGTTTCGCCATCCTGTGGAACGAGCCTTTCGGCCCGGCGACCGCGCCAGCGGTCATCTACGCGCTGAAGCGGCCGAGCCCCCTGGTCTCGGCACGGATACCGCTGACCCTGGACAGCGTGCTGATGTGGGGCGCCCAGTACGAAACGGGCGACGAGGCCAGCAGCGTCATCGCTACCGCCGGCGCCGTCGGGCGCCGGGCAGCCGACGAGGTGGGCTTTCCGGCGGCGCCCCTCAACGCCTCGGCCGGCCGGCTGACCGTCGTGTTGCCGGACGGCGGCCGGCGGGGCGGGGTGATCCTCGACGCGAATGGCGAGGCGGGCGGCATCCGGCTGGCGTATTCCAACAGCGGCTGGATCGTCGCCCAGGTCGGCCGGCTGACGCTGGCCGGATTCCGCGACGTCACGGCCGATCCGGTGGTCCGGCTCGAATGGAGTGCGGCCGGGGTTCAGCTGTTTACCGGCAGCACGCCGGAAGCGCTGAAACGCCAGGCGGCCGTCAAGGCCAGCCCGCTGCCCATCGATTGCGGCCGGCTGGCCCGCCTGGGCATGACGCAGGACGGCCAGCGGCCGCTCGGCCGGGTGCTGGCGCAACTGACGCTGAGCGGCGAGGTGGCGGCGGTCGCCCAAGTGGCCCTGCCGAACTTCGTTCCCATCGCCTATCGCCTGGTTTTTGCCGATGATTTCGACGATCCCGACCTCACCCGCATCAACGAGAACGCCACCGGCGGCCGGCCCGGCGCACCCGCCTGGCGCAGCCGCTATCGGCACGAGCGGCGGACGGCGATCAATCAGGAGAAGCAGATCTACATGGATCCGCAATTCGCCGGCACGCTGAATCACCCCTTGCTGGTCCAGCCTTTCGCCATCCGCGACGGCATCCTGCAGATACGCGCCGAGCGTGCCGACCCGGTGGCCGTCGCGCCCTATATCTGGAACCGCGCCTATACCTCGGGCTGCATCACCAGCGAGCTGACCCACTGGCAGACCTACGGCTACTTCGAGATGCGCGCCCGGCTGCCGCGCGGCAAAGGTTTCTGGCCGGCCTTCTGGCTGCTTCCCAAGCGTGCCACCTGGCCGCCCGAGGTCGATGTCTTTGAGGCGTCCGGCACGCGGCCTTACGGCATCAAGCACGGCGCCGTCGAAAAACCCCGCAGCGCGACCACTGCCGGCGGCATGTGGATTGACCAGATCATCGACATCAGCGACGGCTTCCATATCTACGGCATGGAGTGGACCAAGGACAACATCGTCTTCTTCATCGACGGCATGAAAAGCTTCGAATACGGGCCGCACGGCATCCACGAAGACATGTACCTGCTCGCCAACCTGGCGCTCGGCAGCCACGACCCGAACTGGATTCCCGATCCGGACCAGACCACACCTTTCCCCGGCCTGTACGAAATCGACTACATCCGGGCCTATCAGCGAGGTGCATCATGAACCGAGTCTCCGACGTCCAGGTCGACGTCATCATCCTGTCCTGGAACCGCCCGGACGACACCATTGCCGCCATCGCCAGCGCCGCCGAGCAGGAGGGCGTGCGCCAGCGCATCCTGATCGTCGACCAGGGCAGCGAAGCCGATAACCTGCGCCAGCTCGAGATCTACCTGGACGGCGTGCCGAACGCGACGCTCAAGAAGCTCGGCCGCAACAGCGGTGTCGCCGGCGGCCGCAACATCGCCTCGGCGATGGGCAGCGCGCCGATCATCGTTGCCCTCGACAGCGATGCCATCTTTGCCGACCGTCAAGCGCTTGCCGTCGCGGTCGGCCATCTCGATTCCCACCCGGAACTCTGCGCCATCGGCTTCCGGATCGACAACTACTACACCGGCGAGAACGACGCCACCGCCTGGGATTACCCACCGGGATGCCGGCCCGATACCGGCTTTCCGGCGACGCGCTTCATGGGCGGCGGCCATGCCCTGCGGCGCAGCGTGTTCGAGGCGGTGGGCGCTTACGACGACCGCCTGTTCTTCTGCGGGGAGGAAGTGGACCTCTGCTACCGCATGCTCAACACCGGCTATCGCATCGCCTACGTGCCCGAGGTCGCCATCCGCCATAAAAGTTCGCCCGAGCAGCGGGTGGTTTGGGGGCGCGGACGCTATTACTACACCGTCCGCAACAACCTCTATTCCGCCTACAAGTTCGGCACGCCATTGCCGCGACTTGCTCTGGGCGCCTTCGCCTTCGTCGTGCGGGGGCTGCACAACCGGATTCTGCCGTCAGCGTTGCGCGGTTTGGTCGATGCCCTGGGCATGTGCCGGGCCTATCGACAGAGTCGCAATCTGGAAGAACGCAGCGGTGACTTGGGCAACCTGGTTTACGCACTCAACCGGGAAACCTGGCACTACATCCGCCAGTGCGAACCAACCCGGCAGGAACCGCTGTTGGCCAAGGTCCGCCGCCAGTTCACCCGGTTGCCGCACTAGAACTGCTGGCTATCGAGGCCCGGCGACGAAGGTGCTGATGGCGAAATTCATTCAGCAGGGGGAGCCGTCGCCGACACCCTGCGCCGTTGCGCGATCATTTACCAGGGCAGTAAACCATGACTGATCTTTCAATACAGGTTAACAAAAAGCACTATGCGTTCAGCCGCTACATGTCAAAAGCGCGCTGGAGCAGCATTTGGCATCAGCTGGATGAGATCCAGAGGCTCGCGCCTGCCAGCGTCCTCGAAATCGGACCCGGCCCCGGCTTGTTCAAGACGCTGGCCGCAACATTCGGCATCACGGTCGAAACGCTGGATCTCGATCCGGAGCTCAATCCCGATCATCTCGGCTCGGCGACCGCCATGCCTTTTGCCGATGCCGCCTACGATGTCGTTTGTGCATTCCAGATGCTCGAGCACCTGCCCTATGAAGAGTCGTTGCGGGCATTTGCCGAGATGGTTCGTGTCAGCAAGCGGCATGTGGTGATCAGCCTCCCCGACGCACGAACCGTGTGGCGCTACGAAATCCATATTCCGAAGTTCGGGCCACGGGTTTTTTTCATCCCCAAGCCGCAACTCAATTCAACCGTCCACGAATTCGATGGCCAGCATTATTGGGAGATCAATAAGCGAGGCTATCCGCTCGCCCGCATCATTGCCGATTTCACCAAGCGGATTCGCTTGATAAGGACCTATCGCAGTCCGGGGTATCCGTTTCACCGGTTCTTTGTCTTTGAAAGGAACGGTGTTGACTAAGTTGCCAGGCCTCTCCGCCCCGGTGCGCCGTCAATCTGCCGCACCTCGCAGAACCGGAGCACGGTCGTGAGCACCATCGGTAGCGCGCGTTGGGTGGCGCTCTCGCAAGGCGGCCGCGTCGCGATCCAGTTGGCTGGCCTGGTCATTTTGGCGCGCCTGTTGCCGGCCACCGATTACGGGCTGATGGCGATGGCCACCGTGGTGACCAATTTCGCTCTGTTGTTGCGTGATCTGGGGACTGCCGCGGCCATCATCCAGAAGACGGAGCTGCGCGAAGAGACGAAAGCAACGGTGTTCTGGCTAAACGTCATGATGGGTGTGCTGCTTTCCCTGGCGCTATTTGTCAGCGCCCCGCTGATTGCCCGCTATTTTGCCGCCGCCGAACTGGTTCCCGTCCTGAGCATGTTGTGCCTTGCCTTGCCGCTGGCCAGCAGCGGGGCAGTGCACCAGGCCTTGTTGGAGCGCCAATCGGCGTTCCGCGGCCTGACCTGCATCGAAATTGGCTCTTCCCTGGCCGGCTTGCTCGCCGCCATCGTCGCTGCGCTGTCCGGCGCCGGCGTTTACAGTTTTGTCATCCAGTCGATCCTGACCGCAGGGCTGTCTTCCGTCCTGTTGTGGATCGTCTCCGGGTGGCGTCCATGGACCCTGCCGTCGTGGCGCGAGTTGCATGGCCTGATCGGTTTCAGCGGCAATCTGACCCTGTTCAATTTCATCAATTACTTCTCGCGCAACGCCGATGGGATGATCATCGGACGTTACCTGGGGGCGGCTGCGCTGGGCTCTTATTCGCTGGCCTACAAGCTGATGCTGTTCCCGGTCCAGAACGTGACCCTGGCTGCCAGTCGGGCGCTTTATCCGGCCTTGAGCCGGCAGCAGAACGCTCCGGAAGTGATGGCTCGGCTGTATCTCCGGACGGTGTCCTTGATCGCCCTGGTCACCGCGCCTTTGATGGTCGGCCTGCTGGTCGTCCGGGAGCCCTTTGTCCGCGTGGTGTTTGGCCCGGGCTGGCCGATGGTGCCGGAGATTCTCGCCTGGCTGGCGCCGACCGGGTTCATTCAGTCGATTGTCAGTTCGACCGGCACGGTATTCATGGCGCGTGGCCGGACCCACGTCATGGCAGGGCTCGGGACATTCAACGCCATCGTGACGGTCACCGCCTTTGCCCTGGGGGCAAAATTTGGCGTGGTCGGCGTGGCGGCATTCTATTTCGCCGCCAATGTTCTCCATGCGATCCCCTGCCTGTTTTTTGCGATGCGGGCCCTCGAGTCGTCACCAAAACTGCTGCTGAAAGCCATTGCCGTGCCGGTCGCCAGCGCGCTCCTCATGGGGCTTGGCGTGGCCGTGCTGCGAGAATTCTTGGCGCCCCTGCATGTGGCGGACTCGACCGGTCTGGCGATGAGCGTCGTGGCAGGCGTGCTGATGTACGGATTCCTCGTCGTCATGGTCTTCCGGCTGGACCTGGCAGACCTCCGAATGTTCATGGCCCCGGCCCATTAACCCGCAACCGCCCAGACCTCCCGCCCTTATTGGAAGCCAATGCTCGTCACTATTTACATTCCGACCAAAGATCGCGTTGCCAGCCTCGCCCGCTCCGTCGAATCGGCACTGAATCAGACGTACCGGGATATCGAGGTGATTGTCATCAACGATGGCTCAACCGATGCCACCGAGGAATATCTCGCCGATTTATCCCTCCGCGATGCCCGGGTCAGGAGCATCAATAATTCCCAACCCCGGGGCGCGCCCGCGGCACGAAACATGGCCGTCAATCTGGCCAAAGGCCATTTTGTCACCGGGCTGGATGATGACGATTGCTTCGAGCCGGAACGCATATCGGCATTTGTCGCCTATTGGGAACTGCTTGCCCGGCATGGCGTAACACCATCCTGCCTCTATGCCCAGGACCGGATCGTCGATGGAAAAACCAACAATCGGGTGACCAAGAAGCCCGGGCATGTCGAGTACGAAGATCTGTTCGATCACAATTATCTCGGCAACCAGATCTTCGCTCCCCGTCATCACCTGGTGGCCGCCGGATTGTTTGATGAAGCATTACCGGCCTGGCAGGACCTGGAGTTTTTCATGCGGGTCTTGAAGAAATTCGGCACGGCCTATCTGCTCGATATGGTCACCCACGTTTTCGATGACTCTCCGCGCCCGGATCGCATTTCGCAACAATCGAGAAACAAGCTGAGTGCCGCATTCCGGCAGGTGGTGCATAAACATGCCCCGTCCTGCCACCGCCAGAGGCAGCGGCTGTTTCTACAGATATTCGATCCGTATTACGGATTTCGCCCTCGCCTTGGCGACTGGGTTGCTTTCATGCGCGACGGTATTTGGCTGGTCGGCATGCTGCGGCTGGCGAAAGCAGCAATCAGGAAATACTAATGATGAAATTCTTAATTGGCCTATTTTCAGGACTCTTCCTGGACTCTTCCCCCCAGAGCCGCGGCATTGCCTCCGAGGCCGCTCAGCCCAATGCCGGCCAGGCGCGACATCGCGAAGCCGGGTCGGCGAGCAACAAGGCCGCGAATTCCCTGGGTAACCCCCTGGCGCGCCGGATCTATCCGGTGGGCAAGCTGGTCGAGTCCTTCGTCTCGCCGCTGCTCGCCGTGTTCACGTTGTTCGCTGCCGCCCTGGCCGACGAGCAGAGCATCGGCAACTTCGATCCGGCCTACCTTATCCTCGGGCTCGCGGTGTTTTCATTGACCTTCCCCGGTCGCTTCCATCTCGACCGGCCGGCCTGGCGGATGGTCAGCAAGACGCTGCTCGACTGGCTGTTTCTGGTCGCCTTGTTGCTCCTGTTCGCCTACGGCAGCGGCTACGCCGCCTATTTCCCGGAGCCGGTGATCCTCGCCTGGCTGACCGTCACGCCGCTGGGGCTGCTCGGGGTCAATGCCCTGGCCCGGATCATCGTTCCCGGCGTGCTGGCCCTCGAGCGCAACCGCCGTTGCGCGGTGATCGTCGGCTGCAATGCGACCAGCCGCCGGCTGGCCCAAAGCTTTGCCGACGAGCCGACGCTGGGCGTCCGCTTTCTCGGTTACTTCGACGACCGCAACGGAGCGCGGCTCGACGATCTCGAGCCGGGGCACGATCTCGGTGCCCTCGGCCAGCTCGTCGCCTACGCCAAGGCCAATCGCGTCGACCAGATCTACCTGGCCCTGCCATTGGGCGAACAGTCGCGCCTGCTCAAGCTGCTCGACGATCTGCGCGACACCACGGCATCGATCTTCTTCGTCCCCGACATGTTCGTCACCGACCTCATCCAGGGCCGCGTCGACAGCATTGGCGGGACGCCCATCGTGGCCGTCTGCGAAACGCCGTTTACCGGCTTCAACGGCCTGGTAAAACGGGTCAGCGACCTGGTGCTGGCCTCGCTGATCCTGATCCTGATCGCGCCGCTGCTGCTCCTCGTCGCGGTCGGGGTGAAACTGATGTCGCCCGGCCCGGCCTTCTTCCGGCAACGGCGCTATGGGCTGGATGGCCGCGAGATCATCGTCTACAAGTTCCGCTCGATGACCGTCACCGAAGATGGCGACCGGAGCTACACCCAGGTGACGCGCGGCGACCCCCGTGTGCCGCCTTTCGGCGCCCTGATCCGCAAGCTGTCCCTCGACGAGTTGCCGCAGTTCATCAACGTCCTGCAAGGCCGGATGAGTATCGTCGGCCCCCGTCCCCACGCTATCGCGGTCAATGAGCAATACCGCAAGCTGATCGCCGGCTACATGGTGCGCCACAAGGTCCGGCCGGGCATCACCGGCTGGGCCCAGGTGAACGGCTTCCGCGGCGGCGACGATCTCGAACACATGCGCAGCCGCATCGAATGCGACCTCGAATACCTGCGCAACTGGTCGCTCGGCCTCGACTTGCAGATCATCCTGCGCACCGTCGTGCTGGTCTTCCGCGACGTCCGGGCCTTCTGAGGCGGGGCGGGAACCGGGAGAAAAAATGGCCATTACCTCACTGACCTTCATCTTCTTTGTCGGCCTCGTCGTCGTCGCCTTCAATCTCGGCGACTCGGCGCGCTATCGGCACGCGGTGCTGGCCGTCGCCAACATCGTCTTCATCGCCAGCCAGGTCGGCACGGCGCTGGCCCTGCTGCCCTTGCTGATCTTCGTTGCCGCCGGTTATCCGGCGGTCCGCTGGCTGCGTCGCGGGCCGCTCTGGGGGCTGGCCCTGTGCCTGGTGCTGACCATTGCCGCCTTCATCGTCCTCAAGCGCTTCGCCTTCCTCGACGGCCGGCTTGAGCTGCCGTTTCCCTATCTGACCATGGGCCTGTCGTATTGCCTGTTTCGCCTGATCCACCTGCTGGTCGACGCCCAGTCCGGCGAGCTGCCGGAGCGGATCAACCCGCTGAGCTATTTCAACTACAACTGCAATTTCCTGTGCTTCGTTTCCGGGCCGATCCAGCGCTATCAGGATTTCGCCGCCAGCGACAGCCAGCCGGTGGCGCTCGACGAGGCGCAGGTATTCCGGTGCTTCGCCCGGGTGATTGGCGGATTCGTCAAGGTGGCGGTGGTATCCGCCGCCCTCAACTACCTGTTCGGTCAGCTTTCGACGTCGGTGCTGTCGGCCGGGGCGCCGGCCGGCGCCAGATTCGCCGCCGATTTCAGCGCGGCGGCGGTGCTCTATACGCTCTACCTGTACTTCAATTTCTCCGGCTACATGGACATCGTCATCGGTATCGGCGGCCTGCTCGGCCAGCGCCTGCCGGAGAACTTCGAGCAGCCCTTCGCCGCGCGCAATTTCCTCGAATTCTGGACGCGCTGGCATATCACCCTCTCCGAATGGTTCAAGACCTACCTGTTCAACCCGCTGCTCAAGGCCCTGGCCGGGCGTTTCCGCTCGGCGTCGGCGATGCCCTGGCTGGGCGTGGTGAGCTTCTTCGTGACCTTTCTGGTGATGGGGCTGTGGCATGGCACCACCGCGGTCTTCGTGGTCTATGGCCTGCTGCTCGGCGGCGGGGCCGGCGCCAACAAGCTGTGGCAACTGAGCATGACCCGCCGCCTCGGCAAAGCCGGCTACCGGGCGCTGGCCGAGCGGGCGGTCTACCGCTATCTGTGCCGCGGCGCCACCTTCGCCTATTTCGCGCTGGCCCTGACCTGCCTGTGGGTCGATCTGGCCCAGCTCGGCGATTTGCTGCGCAGCCTGGGGCTGGCCGGAGTCATCGGCAGTTTTGTCCTGGTCACGCTGGCCGGCGCCCTGGCGATGCTCGCCTGGTCCGTCGTCGGCACCGCCTTGCGGGCCGCCGCCGCCGGGCTGCCGCTGCCGGCTGGCGGTGCCGCCGGCTTGATCGGCCGTAACGTCGCGCTCGCCGCGCAGGTGCTGCTGATCCTGATGGCCTCCTCCTTCTTTCACAAGGCGCCCGAGTTCGTTTACCGGGCCTTCTAGACATGAAATACATCCTGCGCCAGGCCGCTACGCTGACCTTCTTTCTGCTGCTGCTCTACGGCCTGGCCCTCGCTATCGCCAGCGCCGTGCCGGCGATGCGCCAGCCGGGTACCGGCGGCCTCGACACGGCATCGGCCGCCAACTCGCCGTTCATGACCGAGCCGAAGTACGCCTTCCTCAGTCGCAGCCGGCTCGACAATGCCGATGACAAGGTGATCCTGCTCGGTGCCTCGAATATGCTCGCCGGTTTTCGCCCGGCCCGGCTGCAGGGCCTGGTCCCGGCGGCGACGATCCATAACCTGGCGATCGGCGGTGCGAACATCACCGAGGTGAGCCAGATGGTCGATCTGGTGCTCGAAGCGCAGGGCAGCGCGGCGCGCCGCCACAACGTCTTCGTCATCGGCGTCTGGTACGGGCTGTTCGCCGACGACCGGGCCCGCTGGTACACGCCGGATCGCCACCCCGGCGACACCGACCTCGATATCGAACGCTATCGCTATGGTTTCTATCGCCGCACGGCGAGCGGCCCGGTGCCGCTGCTGCCGAGCCAATGGCTGGCGGGCGGCGTCACGCTGATCAAACCTTTCCTGCTCGTCGACCGACTGGCGCGCGACGCCAGCAAGGCGCTGCGGCCGGCCCGCGCCGTTGCCGCGCCGGCCGCTCCGGCGAGCGTCCCCGGCCTGGCCCGGCAGCGCGAATACCTGGCGTTCTGGGATGACTACATGGGCGGTAGCGGCCGGCTCGGCGAGGCGCCATTCGCCACGTTGCAGCAGACCGTCGCCAGCATCCTCGCCGCCGGCGGACGGGTGCTGCTCGTCGATCTGCCGCTGCCGCGCTGGCACGCCGGCGGATCGCCCTACCAGACCAGCTATCGCCAGCACTGGCAGGCGCTGCAACAACGGCTGGACGGCACGGCCGGGGTGTCGTTCTTCAGCCTGCGCGATGCCGACCAGCCGGAAGATTTTTCGGACGAGGTGCATCCCCGGCCGCGCGTCGCCGAACGCTGGGCGGAGCGCCTGGCCGGCAGTCTGAATCAGGTACCGGAACGGCTGGCCAGGCGATGAGTTCGCCATGCCGCCGGTCGCCGGGATCGACCACTATTTTTCAACATGGGTAAGGAGTCTGAAATGGAATCTGGCATCGATGTAGCCAAGATATACGCCAAGCTGACGGAGATCTTCCGCGACGTCTTCGACGACGACAACCTGCAGGTGACGCCGGCGCTGACGGCGGCCGACGTGGACGAGTGGGACAGCCTCAATCACATCCGTCTGGTGGTTTCGGTGGAGCGCGCCTTCGGGCTGAGCTTCTCGGCGGCGCAGGTCGGCCGCCTGAAAAACGTCGGCGAATTCGCCGAGCTGATCGGCGCCAAGCTGTGACCCCGCCGGAAAGCATCGCGATCGCCTGGCACGAGCTGCAAGAGGGGGCCAGCGCCCGCGTCGATTTCGTGGTCAGCGCCGAGGAACTGGCGCTGTTCGCCGCCCTTTCCGGCGATTTCAACCCGCTCCATGTGGACGCCAACTTCGCCCGGTGCAAGGGCTTCACCGGGGCCGTGGTGCATGGCGCCCTGCTCGTCGCCAAGATTTCGCAACTGATCGGCATGCGGCTGCCCGGCCGCGACAGCGTGTGGACCGGCCTGACGCTGCAATTCCATCACCCGCTCTATGTCGGGCAGGACGCCGAGGTCGAAGCGGTGGTCGCCCGCCTGTCGGAAGCGACCGGGATGGTGCTGCTGAAACTCAAGCTGCGGGCCGGCGACACCGTGCTCGCCAAAGGCGAGGCGGAGGTGCTGCTTGTCGGCATCTAAACTGTTTCTCGTCTCCGGCGGCTCGGGCGGCATCGGGGCCGCCACTTGCGAGGCACTGGCGGCCGCCGGCTTTGTCCCGGTGGTTGGCTACCACAGCGCGGCGGCCGCTGCCGAACAGGTCGCCGAGCGGACGGGCGGCATTGCACTGGCACTCGATCTGGCATCGGACGCCTCGATCGACCAGGCGCTGGTTCGCCTGGCCGGCGAGCCAGCCAGTCTGGCCGGGGCCGTGCTGGCCGGTTCGCCACCGCTGGTGCTCGCCCCGTTCGGCAAGATCTTGTCGGACGACCTGCAAGCCCAGTTGCAGGTCAATGTCCTCGGCCCCCAACGCCTGCTCGCCGGGCTGGTCCGTCAGTGCTGGCGCGGCCAGAAAGACGGCGTGGTGATCGGCGTCCTCAGCCAGGCGATGGGCGACGAGTCGGGTCATGCCGCGTCCGGCCTCGGCGCCTATGTCATCGCCAAATACGGGATGGCCGGCCTGCTCGCCGTGCTGGCCGCCGACTATCCCTGGCTGCGGGTCCGCACCGTGCGCCCGGGCTACACCGAAACGCGGATGCTGACGGCTTTCGACGAACGCTTTCTGGCCCTGCAGCGCGACAAACAACCTTTTCAGACGCCGCAGGAAGTGGCGGCACAAATCCTTGCCGAGGTACACCGACGATGAGCCAAAAACTGTATTCAAAGCTGGCGTGGCTTCCCGCGCCCCCCTCCGATTTTGCCGCCCGCTGCCGCATGCTGGCCGGCGGCGAGGCGGATCTCGGGCCGCGGTTGCAGGCCCTGGCCTGCTTCGGGCTGGACGAGAACCAACTTACCCGACTGGCCCGGACCATCGATCAGGCACGCCAGGAAGGCCGTTCCCTGGCGCCGCTCGAGCCGTTCCGGCTGGGCATCGTCAGCAATGCCACCTCGCATTTCCTGGTCCCGGCGCTGGTTGCGACCGCCGCCCGGCACGGCATCGCCCTCGAATGCTTCGAGGCCGGCTTCGACCAGGCGATGCAGGAAGCTCTCGCCGCCGACTCGCCGCTCAACAGCGCCGGACTCGATGCCGTGCTGCTGGCCATCGACTACCGTGGCCTGCCGCTGCGCGTCACGCCCGGCGATGCCGAGGCGGCGCAACGCACGGTGGCCGCCGCCCTCGACCACGTGGACCGGATGCGCGCCGGCTTGCACGCCAACGGCACGACGCTGTGCCTGCTGCAAACCCTGGCCCGCCCGGTCGAAGCGCATTTCGGCAGCCTCGACCTGGTGCTGCCGGGCACCTTGCGCAGCCTGATCGACGCCATCAACCGGGGGCTGGCCGAACGGGTGGCCGGCAGCGCCGATCTGCTCTTCGACGTGGCCGGTCTGGCGGAAACCGTCGGCCTGGCCGACTGGCATGCGCCCACCCTGTGGAACATGGCCAAGCTGCCGTTCGCCAGCGACTTCCTGCCGCTCTACGCCGAGCATGTCTGCCGGCTGATCGCCGCCCTGCGCGGCAAGAGCCGGCGCTGCCTGATCCTCGATCTCGACAATACGGTATGGGGCGGGGTGATCGGCGACGACGGCCTGGAGGGCATCGTCATCGGCCCCGGCGACGCCACCGGCGAGGCCCACCTGGCCGTGCAGCAGACGGCCCTGCGCCTGCGCGAACGCGGCGTGGTGCTCGCCGTGTCGTCGAAGAACAATGACGAGACGGCCCGCCTGCCTTTCCGCCAGCACCCGGAAATGTTGCTGCGCGAAGACCACATCGCCATCTTCCAGGCCAACTGGAACGACAAGGCGACCAACATCAAGGCCATTGCCCAAGCGCTCTCGCTCGGCCTCGAGGCGATGACTTTCCTCGACGACAACCCGGTGGAGCGCGGCCTGGTCCGCCAGCTGCTACCGCAGGTGGCGGTTCCCGAACTGCCCGATGATCCGGCGTTCTATGCCCGCACCCTGCTGGCTGGCGGTTATTTCGAAGCGGTGACCTTTTCCGCCGAGGACCGTCAGCGCGCCGATTTCTACCAGGACAACGCCCGCCGCATCGCGCTGCAGCAGGGGGCGGGCGATGTCGCGGCCTATCTCGCTTCGCTCGATATGGTGCTGACCATCCAGCCCTTCGACGCCACCGGTCGGGCGCGCATCGCCCAGCTGATCGGCAAGTCGAACCAGTTCAACCTGACCACCCGGCGCTACAGCGAGGCCGAGGTGGCGGAACTCGAAGGCGATCCCGACTGCCTGGCCTGGCAGGTGCGGCTGGCCGATGCCTTCGGCGACAACGGCATGATCAGCATCGTCATCTGCCGCCGCTCGGGCGTCGACTGGGCGATCGATACCTGGCTGATGAGCTGCCGGGTTCTCGGTCGCCGGGTCGAAGAGGCGCTCCTTCAGGAACTCCTCAGCGCGGCGCGCCGCCAGGGCATCAAGCGGCTGCTCGGCGGTTACCGGCCGAGCGGGCGCAACCAGCTCGTCGAGGACCACTACGGGAAGCTCGGTTTCGAGCTGCTGGAGCGGCACGCCGACGGCAGTACGGAGTGGGCCCTGAAGGTCGCCGATGGCATGCCGGCCGAACACCTGCCGATGGTCATCCGCTACCTCGGCGTCGAACTGCCCGCTCTCTAGCTTGTGCCGTGCCGCTCGTTCAGCTGGCCTGGCGCATCAGGGCGATGTCCTTGAGCGGCGGCGCGCCGAAGATCCGGCGGTATTCGCGGCTGAACTGCGACGGGCTTTCGTAGCCGACCCGGTGGCTGGCCGAGGCGGCGTCCAGTTGCTCGATCAGCATCAGGCGCCGGGCTTCCTGCAGGCGCAGGGTCTTCTGGTATTGCAGCGGGCTCATCGTCGTCAGCTCCTTGAAATGGTGGTGCAGCGACGACTTGCTCATGCTGACTGCGCCGGCAAGTTCGTCGATGGCCATCGGCTGGGCGTAGCGCTGCTTGATCCACTGGATGGCGCGCGAAATCTGATAACTCTGGCTGCCTTTGATTGCCACGTCGCGCAGGCGGCCGCCCAGTTCGCCGGTCAGCAGGTGATAGAGCAGTTCCTGCTCGATCAGCGGGGCGAGCACCGGAATGGCGGCCGGCGTGGCGAGCAGGCGGACCAGACGGAGTGCGGCATCGACAATCTCGGCGGTCAGGTCGGCGATCGCCAGGCCGCGCGCCAGGCTGGCGGGGGATGCCGGTGCGGCGGCCAGCTTGCTGATCAGCTCGCCGACCCGGCGGGCGTCGAGATCGAGCGCCAGGCCGAGATAGGGGGCGGCGGGCGAGGCCTTGGTGATCTGGGCGAGCAGCGGCAGGTCGACCGAGGTGATCAGGTAGCGCTGCGGGTGGTAATCGTAGGCCTGGTCGGCCAGCACGACCCGCTTTTCGCCCTGGACGAGCAGGCCGAAAGCCGACTTGACCACGGCACAGGCCGGCGTGCTCGGCGAGCTCTGGCGGAAGAAGGTCAGGCCGGGAATCGGCGTCGGATGACTGCCGTCGGCGCCGCAATATCGATCAATGATCGCCGCCAGTTCGCCGCGCTGGCTGGCGAAGTCCACTGCCTGACGGGATGCCGAACTAATCGTGTTCATTCTGGTCCGATCTGAAAATCCAATGCTGTCGAGATTAACGGAATCGCCGGATGGCGACGAGTGGCGAAGGCCGGCGGTGCACGATTAGGCAAGAAACTCGCAGGAAGTTGCTAACGATCGTCGGCCGCCGTCATCCACACTCGCTCATCGACCGCTGGCGGCACAGACCGCCGGCCACCCCAACCCGATCAACGGAGCCTGCCAAATGATTACCCTCAATGTGAATGGCCAGCCGCATCAAGTCGATGTGGCGCCCGATACGCCCCTGCTCTGGGTGCTGCGCGACACCCTGCAGATGACGGGAACCAAATACGGCTGCGGCCAGGCGCTGTGCGGCGCCTGCACCGTGCATCTCGACGGCGCGCCGGCCCGCGCCTGTACGCTGCCGGTCTCGGCGGTGGTCGGGCGCAAGATCACCACCATCGAGGCGGTCGACCGCCAGCGAGTCGGCAAGGCGGTGCAGGACGCCTGGCGCAAGCTGGATGTCGTGCAGTGCGGCTACTGCCAGTCTGGCCAGATCATGAGCGCCGTCGCGCTGCTCAGCGAAAAGCGCAAGCCGACCGATGCCGATATCGACAAGGCGATGGCCGGCAACCTCTGCCGCTGCGCCACCTACGTGCGCGTCCGCGCCGCCATCCACGAAGCCGCCAAGGCGCTGGCCTGAGGAGATCGCCATGTCCGACATCCATATTGAAAACCTCAGCCGCCGCCGTTTCCTGCAAGGGAGCGCCGGCCTGACCCTGGGCTTCTGCCTGCCGTCTATCGCCGCCGCGGCGGCCGGCCCGGCAGCCGCCGCCAGCTTCGAGCCGAACGCCTTCCTGCGCATCGGCGCCGACAACAGCGTCGCCGTCATCTCCAAGCATCTCGAGATGGGGCAGGGCACCTACACCGGCCTGGCGACCATCCTCGCCGACGAGCTCGATGCCGATTGGCAACAGGTCCGCGTCGAAGGCGCGCCGGCCGATGCCAAGCGCTACAACAACGTCTTCTGGGGGCCGGCGCAGGGCACCGGCGGCAGTACGGCGATGGCCAATTCCTGGGAACAGATGCGCCAGGCCGGCGCCACCGGACGGGCCATGCTGGTTTCTGCCGCCGCCAAGCGCTGGCAGGTCGGCACCGCCGATATCGCCGTGCGCGACGGCGTGCTCAGCCATGCCGCCAGCGGCCGCCGGGCGAGCTTCGGCGAACTGGCCGCCGAGGCCGCCAACGAGGCCGTGCCGGGCGCGGTCAAGCTGAAAGACCCGAAGGATTTCCGCCTGATCGGCAAGCAGGCCAAGCGCAAGGACAGCGCCGCCAAGACCGACGGCAGCGCGCAATTCACCCAGGACGTCTTCCTGCCCGGCATGCTGGTCGCCGTCGTCGCCCATCCGCCGCTGTTCGGCGCCCGGGTCAAATCCTTCGATGCCAGCCAGGCCAAGGCGATCAAGGGCGTCGTCGAGGTCGTGCAGATCCCGCAGGGGGTGGCGGTGCTCGCCGCCGATACCTGGAGCGCCAAGAAAGGCCGCGATGCGCTGACGGTGATCTGGGACGAAAGCGCCGCCTTCAAGCTGGGCAGCGACGAAATCCTGGCCCGCTACAAGGAGCTGGCCAAGACGCCGGGGCTGGTCGCCAAGCAGACCGGCAACACCAGCCAGGCCTTTGCCGGGGCAGCCAAGGTGGTCAGCGCGGCCTTCGATTTCCCTTACCTTGCGCATGCCGCGATGGAGCCGTTGAACTGCGTCGTCCGCCTCAATGCCGACGGTTGCGAAGTGTGGAACGGCGAGCAGTTCCAGACCGTCGACCAGGGCCGGGTGGCGCAGGTGTTCGGCCTCCAGCCGGCGCAGGTCAAGCTGAACATGCTGTACGCCGGCGGCAGCTTCGGGCGGCGGGCCTGTACCCAGTCCGACTACGTGCTGGAAGCGGCGCACATCGTCAAGGCCATCAACGGCCGGGCGCCGGTCAAGCTGGTCTGGCTGCGCGAGGACGACATGCGCGGCGGCTACTACCGGCCGCTCTTCCATCACGCGCTGCAGGCGGCGCTCGACGCCAACGGCAAGCTGGTCGGCTGGACGCACCGGTTGGTCGGGCAGTCGATCCTAACCGGCTCGCCGTTCGAGAAAATGATGGTCAAGGACGGCATCGATCATGTCTCGGTCGAGGGCGCTTCGAACCTGCCCTACGCCATTCCCAACCTGACCGTCGACCTGCACACCCCGAGCGATATCGGCGTGCCGGTGCTGTGGTGGCGCTCGGTCGGTTCGTCGCACACGGCTTACTCGACCGAGGTCTTCCTCGACGAAGTGGCAGCGGCGATGGGCAAGGATCCGCTGGCCCTGCGCCTCGACCTGCTCGGCGAGCATCCGCGCCACGCCGGCGTACTCAAGCTGGCCGCCGCCAAGGCCGGCTGGGGCAAGCCGCTCAAGGCGACGGCCGGGGTCCGGCGCGGGCGCGGCATCGCGGTGCATGAATCCTTCAATTCCTACGTCGCCCAGGTGGCCGAGGTGAGCGTCCGGAAAGACGGTTCGGTCAAGGTCGACCGCGTCGTCTGCGCGGTCGATTGCGGCACGGCGATCAATCCCGACAACATCCGGTCGCAGGTCGAAGGCGCCGTCGGCTTCGCCCTGAGCGCGGCGCTGAGCGGCGAAATCACGCTCAAGGCCGGGCGCGTCGAGCAGGGCAATTTCGACGGCTACCCGCTGCTGCGCATCGGCGAAATGCCGGTGGTCGAGGTGCATATCGTGCCGTCCACCGCCGCCCCGACCGGCATCGGCGAACCGGGCGTGCCGCCGTTGGCGCCTGCCGTGGCCAATGCCATTGCGGCGGCGACCGGCAAGCACCTGCACCGGATGCCGTTCAATCCGGCGGAACTGGTGGCCTGAGATGGACAGCCAGGACACTCAGGTCCTCGCCGCCGCCCGGCGCTGGGCGGCGGCCGGCCACCGTTTCACGCTGGTCACCGTGGCCCGCACCTGGGGTTCCGCCCCGCGCCCGCCGGGCGCCTGGATGGCGCTGCGTGACGACGGGCAAGTGCAGGGGTCGGTTTCCGGCGGCTGCATCGAGACCGACCTGATCGACCGCCTGCTGGCCGGCGATTTCACTGCCTCGGTGCCCTTCGTCGTGAGCTATGGCGTGACCCAGGAAGAGGCCCGCCGCTACGGTCTGCCCTGCGGCGGCCGCATGGAACTGCTGATCGAACCGGCGCCGGATCTGGCATCGCTGGATCTGCTCGGCGAGCGCCTCGCGGCCGGCCAGCTGGTCCGCCGCAGCGTCGTCGTCGGCCAGCCGGGGGCGAGCATCGGCGCCGGCTCGGCCGGCGATGCCCTGAGCTGGGATGGCCGGACGCTGACAACGCTGCACGGCCCGGCCTGGCGCCTGCTGATCGTCGGTGCCGGGCAGATTTCGAGCTATCTGGCGCAGATGGCGCAGTCCCTCGATTACCACGTCTACATCTGCGATCCGCGCAGCGAATACGCCGCCGAATGGAATGTCCCGGGCACCACCCTGGTGCCGGGCATGCCGGACGATGCGGTGATCGCCCTGGGCCTTGATCCGCACAGCGCCGTGGTGGCGCTGACCCACGATCCCAAGCTCGACGACATGGTCCTGCTCGAAGCGCTGAAGTCGCCGGCCTTCTACGTTGGTGCGCTGGGTTCGCGGATCAACAACGAGCGGCGGCGTGAGCGCTTGCTGCAATATTTCGACCTGTCGCGGGCCGAAGTCGATCGCCTGCATGGCCCGGTCGGTCTGCCGATCGGCAGCCGGACGCCGCCGGAAATCGCCATCTCGATTCTCGCCGAGATGACCGCCGTCAAGAACGGCGTCCGGCCAGCCGATGGCTTGCTCCCCGCGCAAGCCTCGGCGACGGTCGGCTGCGGCGTCGGCTGAATCGTGCCGGGCGAGATCGTCGGCATCCTGCTCGCCGCCGGGCGGGGCAGCCGCTTCGGGAGCGACAAGCTGCGCCATCGGCTGGCCGACGGAACGCCGTTGGCGGTGGCGGCGGCCCGTCATTTTCACCCGGCCTGCGAGCGCCGGCTGGCCGTCCTGCATCCGGGCAGCGAGGGGTTGGCCGACCTGCTCGCCGCCGAAGGATATGAAACAGTGATTTGCCCGGATGCCGATGCCGGCATGGGCCACAGCCTGGCGGCCGGCGTCCGGGCCAGCCCCGAAGCGGCCGGTTGGCTGGTGGCGCTGGCCGACATGCCTTTCATCCTGCCGAGCAGCCATCAAACCGTCGCCGCCCGCCTGCGCGCCGGCGCCAGCCTGGCGGCCAGCGAATTCAACGGCCGGCGCGGGCACCCGGTCGGCTTTGCCCGGGAGTGGCTCGCTCAACTAGCGGCGCTGACCGGCGACCAGGGCGGAAAAACGATCCTGCAAGCCCATCGCGAAAGACTGCAGCTTTGCCCGGTCGCCGACCCCGGCGTGCTGCGCGATATCGACCGGCCTGACGATCTGGAATAGGCCGGACTGGCGTGTTAGCCAGCGTGAGGTGCCCAATGAAAACTTGGCCTTATTCGCTCATCGATGGAGGCGTGATGTGACCATCACGTTGTCTGCGTATGTACGGATACAACACAAGACGGCCTTTGCTGTCAGCTCCTACTCTGGCAATGATTGTTCCTTCGGTACCGTTTATGGCATCGGGGCCGCAGCTTGAGAACCGGTATTTCATGGCAATTTTGTCGCCTTGGTGAACCCTTGCGTCAGATGTCTTTAGAACCTGCATAACCGTAACGGTAACCATTGCCGTCGCTGTTTTTGTTTCTTCATTTATCTCTGACAAGGAGACTTTCGCAATCAAATCCGCATCAGGTTGCGGATTGGGAATAGCCTCAAAGAAAAGCGTGTCCCCCAAGTCTCGACAGGCATGAGCTTGCAGAGGTAGCAGCAGGAAGTAAAAAACCAATGCAATGAGGTAGCGCATGTGTTTCTCCAAAAATTCGGTAATGCGTGAAAACCTCTAGCAGGCTGAGGTTGTAAATCATCGAACGGAAAATCGCAGCTTTTGACGGTCCTGTGGATTGGAGTGTTAAAGGTGGAGTGTTGGCCCTCATTTGCATTGGCACCCATGTTCATTGCAATGCATCGTTATATGACATTGCGGGGAGCTATGGTCACAGATGCAGCCTCTAGTCGATATTTGGACGATGGCAGGAATTCGTTTCTCTGAATTATTCCAACATTTTGATTCAGTCCCGATGTCGAATAGATAAATCTCAAATAGATAATTACCCCAGTTACTAATTTCGCTGGCCTCACTGGAAAATACTGAATAGCTGATGCTCGGGCTGCCAATGTTCTGTTGTGTTAAGAATTCTCTAATTCTGATTGCGCGTTGCTCGGCCAGTTGAAGATTGGACTGTCCACTGCTTTTCGTGGATGTGTCCCCAAACGCCTTGATCGTAATCGAGTCTATAAATAGCCGGTCTTGGTAGAAGAGAGCCGAATATATAAGGCGAATTAACGAAATTTTGGCGGAGTTTATTAGGGAACTGCTGCCTTTGGTAAAGCAGATTTCGGCGCTTCCATGTGACCGTATTGGACTATTAGCACTCACCTTAGAAAACAGGGAAAGGCATATAAATACAAGCAGTAGCGATTTGGTGAAACGCATACCTTTGGGCCTCTAATGTGCAGCTTGAGCCGACGCCGGAGTACACACCGCGTAGGGAACCCAAAAGCGTAACTTTTGGGTGGTTGCCTCGAAGCGTTTGCTAGGCGCCGTGGCTGCGAAAATATGGAACATAAAATGGCATGCCTATTACGGCCAGCACGACGATTGTGGTGAAAAGCGATGAAGAAAATTGTTTTTCTTGATACATCCCGAAGCGCACGAAATAAAGAAAAGCCAGCAGCGGTGTAATAAGGAAAAAAGCGGGTTCAGATGACAGATAGAGGGGCTTGGTTTCCGCAGACCAGAGCGATGACGTGAGGGCAGCACCCCAACAGATAGGAAGAGATAGGAAGACACATACTCCCTGAGGCGTGTTTCCCCAATGGCCCCAGCGATACCAATTTTCCAATTTCTCAAAGCATTTCACTAATTGCCATGCCAACGTGTAGCTAACCCGACGCCCGTCAGGGCGGTCGGGTTGAGTAGTGTTAGAGGTGGTGAGTTGATGTTTGGGTGTCGGTTTCACTTGGAGCCTCTATGAAAAAGCCAATGAGCCAGTAAGACAAAACCGTCAAGATTGTTGCGCCGATTGTGGCGATCAGTAGGCCGATAAAAGGCCCTGCAAAAATGAATGCACCTCCAATTGCTGATGAAGGAAAGGCAAGCCAATTCAGCCAACTTGGCAAATGAGAGCCAAGGAGTTCTGTTCCAATCAGATATCCAAAGGTCGCAGCTATTGCTATATTGAGCCGGTTCTTTTTAGTCATTGGGGAAAGCCCCTTACGTTTGAATTCGCCGGACTTGCACGGTTTTATGCGCAAGGTCCGGTGGAGTGATGGGTAGCCACGTTTTGACTATAAGGAATCTTCGTCCCATAGCGACAACGCTCTCTTTCTGTAACGAATGACAGATTCCCAATACTTCCGTCGCTCCTTCTTTTCATTTTCTGATTTAGTTGGGTCAGACATAAGCGAGAAGAGATCGGGATCAAAATGTGGGGCAAGACCTTTGTGGCATGTATGACAAAGGGTAATTAAATTCGAGTCTTCAGTCACTCCGCCTGCTTGCCACGGCCGCACATGATGCACATGGAGTTCAACATCAACATAATCGGCGGCACTCCGGCCACATACGCGACAGCGATATTTATCGCGCTTGAGAATTTTCATCCGATGTTTTGGGGTGGGTGCTCTGCTCAAACTGCCGGAAGGAAGGCTCGTAATGTCGACATAGCCGTATTCCCCAACACGGGCAACGGGAGTTGGCTTCAACCATTCAGAAATTACCGAATGCGCCACATTGACCTCAACAACCCCGTGGCCGCCCACCAAGAAGAACAGACCCATATCGTCGGGGGTATCCACGACAGCGGCACTTTCTCCAATTTCCCGCCATAGGCGAACACACCGATCAGCATGAACTATTGATGCCTTGCGAATCTCTCTTTTTGGAGTGTCATCTGTGTAGCCGACCCAACCAGAGAAACATGAGTATTGAAATCGTTCCTCTTCGGAACTAGCCAACGTAATTGCATAATAGTCCAACGACGGATTCGGCTCCGTCGCCAGCAATCTGTCGATTCGCTCGGCAATAGTGCTCATGTGGCTAACTAGAAGACGCTGGCTGAGTGCCGTATACCCTGGAAAACGATGTGGTCTGGATGGTAGGCAGGAGCTTCATTTCGAGATATTTCAGACAATATTTTCTGAGGATAGATGGCAGTCATACGCGGCACCGTTAAATAACGGTGGGATTTTGCCCGCAATCCAACCAATTGTCATTTGGTGATTTTTTCTATCTCAATGGTTGCTATGTGTAACTTTACCGAAGGTCCGCATCTGGCAGTCAACTGCCAGATGCCCGATATTGGCGGCGAGATGGTTTTTCCGAAAACCATCACTAAATCCAGTCTTTAAATATATTGAACCCGGACTTATTTTTTCCACTTCGCCCATGGGTCTGAATCGTGACTAACAGAGGCTCTTGCATTATTCGACACACGCTTATCGGTTTTGAAGCGGTGGTCTGTATCTTGATCTCGCAGAGCCGCTTTTTTGGCCCGCTTTTCGCGCAATCGCTCGGCGTCTTCCAGACTCAATTCAGCCGGCTCACCCGGGGTTTGGCCCGGTGGGATAATGCGATCTCTGGGCGGCAATTCAAATTGCTCGTCAGATGCTCGAGGCAAGCTCTTGAATTGATATAAATAAAATGCTTCGACTTTTTCGCGTGCCCAATCCGTCTTTTTAAGGAATTTGACACTGGAATCAATGCTCGAATTTTTATTAAAACAATTGATATTTAAATAGGCGAATAGAATTTCAAAACCGTAGTGGTCGACTATTTCGGTTATCAATTGTTTCAAACCAATGCCGTGCAGAGGATTGTTATTATAATTTATATCGGTTTCCATGGAAGTTCCCAAACAAGTAGCAGATTATTCATTATACCTGTCGCTGCATGACGCATGCAGCAATAGTCATTGCACGATTATTATCAATTCGATTGGTGTATTACATGCTTCATTGATCGGCTACTTGAAATCGATGTGGAGAGGGCTGCTTCTCGCCGGATGAGGACGTAGCGCGAACGACGGAGTTGCCGACCAGGATGAAGCCCTGTTCATATCCGACTCTCGAAGAGTTGTTCCAGGTGGCGGGCCGCCGAAAGTACTTCGCCGGGACCGAATCGGGAGGTCAGCTCGGCATCGGGGAGGAACGGTAGCTGCTCTCGAACCTCGATCAATCCGGCAGTGGCCAAACTCCGTGGCAATGGCGTAACCGCTATGCCGGCGACGACCGCATGACGCAAGGCAGTGAAACTACTCCCGACAAAGGCGGCCCGCCATGGGACGCCGGCGCCAGCCAGGGCTGCGATTGCCGCCATCCGGAACACGCAGCCTTCATGGAATACGGCCAGCGGCAAGGGGCGCTGATCGATCGCATTGCTCCCTTCGCCGGCAAACCAAACCAGCGGCTCTCGCCGCAGGATGCGCCAGTCGGTTGTTTCGTCGGTCTCGGTGCGATTTGCCACCCGCTTGACGATTGCCAGATCGAGTTCGCCGGCATCCACCAACGCCGCCAAACGTAGCGAGAGATCGCAACGCACGGACAGTTCTACCCGCGGGCAAGCCTTGGAGAAATCGGTCAGCACCTGAGGAAAGATGCTTTCCATGAGCTCCTCGGGCAAACCGAGGCGCAGTTTCCCTGCCAGGCTCGGCTTGTTGAAGCAGTTATAGGCCTCGTCGTTGAGGCGCAGGATTCGCCGCCCATAGTCGATCAGCACTTGCCCCTCCGCGGTCGGGCCGGCGACGCGCCCTTGCGAGCGGTTGAGCAAAGCCTGCCCGACGGTTTCCTCCAAGCGCTTGATCTGCAGACTGACTGCCGACTGCGTGCGTCCCAACTGGGTTGCTGCCGTAGAAAAGCTTCCACTGTCGGCAATCGCGACCAGCGTCCGCAGGAGGTCGATGTCCAAATTGCGCTTCGCTATTTGCATGAACAATCCATCATTTCGTTTCGATATGACTTTGTTTGAAATATCAATTTTCAAAATATTCAACCATTCCATAAGCTGGCGTCAACACCTCCAACCGACAGGGTAAAAACATGACGGCCGGCACTATTTCAGCAAGCACACCAACGGTAAGCGCACTGCGTATTGCCGTGATCGGCACAACTTTCAGCTTTGTCTGGAGTTCGGCCTTCATCGCCGGGAAGATCGGCATGGCATCGTCGGGTCCGCTGACCTTGTTGAGCCTGCGCTTTCTGTTGGCCGGCGCCATCCTGACTGTCCTGGGGCGTTGGCTCGGTCCCAAGGTGCCCCTGGTTTTGAGGGACCGCCAAGCGCTACTGACGGCCTTGGCGGCCGGCTTGCTGACCAATGCGGTTTATCTCGGGCTGACCTATACCGGGATGCAGACCGTCCCCGCCGGTTTGACGGCAATTCTTGTCAGCACCAATCCATTGCTGACTTCGAGTCTGGCCTCGGCATGGCTGAAAGAGACTTTTGGCTGGCGCGGAGTCCTTGGCTTGGCGGCAGGCTTTGTCGGAGTGATCTGGATCATGGGCGGGCGAGCTACGTCGGTGCCGGCCGATGCAGCAGGGGTGATCCTGATCCTGGTCGGTACGATTGCCCTGGCGGCATCGACCTTGCTCAACCGGCGCGTGGTTGGCCGTCTCGACCCGTGGAATATCGCGCTAATCCAATTGCCGGCCAGCGGTCTCGCCTTGCTGCCGATCGCTTGGTGGCATGAAGGTCTGGCAATCAGCCCGAATGCGGCCTTCTTCGGAAGCTTGCTCTACCAGGCCACCATTGTTTCCATCGGCACTACGCTCATGCTGCTTTGGCTGGTTCGCCATGGCGGGACCGCCCGGGCGAGTAGTTTTCACTTGCTCAACCCGGTCTTCGGAACCTTGCTGGCCGTCGGATTGCTGGGCGAGGCGATACCGGCAACCGACCTGTTTGGCATGGTGCCAATCGTCGCCGGTTTGGCGCTGGTATTGCGGCCGGGGCGGTGATCTCGCCGTCCCGGCGCGCATCGTGCGGCCAAGGTCGGCTCCCCGGCCGAAAAGCCCATCAAAATGCGTCTATCGCCAGACCTTCAGGGGTTGGCATCCGTGGCGTCCTCGGCATCTCCGAGGCGGGCATTCAGTGTCGGGTTTTGCAGCCAGTTGGATATGTCGTAGGCAATTTCGTAGCTCAGGCGATCCGATATGCCGCATCCGGTCCAGGCACGAAACGACTTTCGCACGGCAATGAAACTGCCGATTTCATGATCGTTGTCGACCAGCGAGCCGGTTACCGTCAGCCACTTGAAGCCTGAGTACAGCCCGCCGCCGAGCAGGCGGGAGTTCACAATCGTTAACAGCAGTTTCTTGCCGCCGGCAGTGCCGATATCGTCGGTCACCTGGTAGACGTTCCCGAAGGTCATCCCGGTCAGGTAGTTTGGCAGTTCGGTATTCCACGGGCAGGATTTCTTGATCTCCTGATCGATGGTGTCGTCCCGCAGCGTGTTGATCGTTTCGGCGATCTTGATGCCCGGCTTCGGCTCTTCCAGCCAGCCGGCAATGCTGTCCCCCAGGCCTTCGCCAAGGCGAATGGCTTGCTTGCACTTGTGCAGATTGCCGGAATACCGGTCGTCGCGAAAACCGAAGTCGCCGAGGGGTTTGCCGTTTTCGTCGAGCAGCGTTCCCGTTACCTCGATCCAGCTTGGCGCCGCCTTTTCGCCGGTGCCTACGGTCGGGCCGAGTCGCCCGGTCAGTATCAGTTTTTGGCCCTGGGCTTCCATCGGTTTGGGCGTGATGATCACCCGGTTGCCGCTGCTCTTGGCCAGATACTCGACAAGACGGGCGTCCCAAGGGCACTCCGGGCCGGGCGAGGCGCTCCCGTCGGCGGCCGGGGCGGCGTAGGGAATGGTCGATGCGACGTAGATGCTTGGCGCCGGGCCGGCATTGGCGAACGAGGCGGAGAGCAGGAGTAGCGATAGGACGAATGTTTTCAGAAGCATGGGAAATGGATTGGTTATAGGTAATAGCTGCGGTGGTTATCGGGTGGAAGAGCGTTTACCGTAGTCGGAGCAGGCCCCGGCTCGATGCCGGCCGGGCGGATCATGGTCGGCAATCGATGATGCCAAAGCGGGCGCCACCCGATTACGGCTTCGCAGTTTAGATTAAGACAGGTAAAGACCAATCGCATTACTGAACTTGGCTGGCATTTCGGGCTTCCCTGCGTGCTCGATCACCTGGATCGCTCTGCCGCACGGCAAGGCCTGGAAATCGAAACCCGCGAGCGGTCAATGATCGAATCCCCGGCAAAACGAAATGACAGCTAGGGCGGAGGTGGCTGGCGGCTGCCTCCGCTTCCGGCTACAGCCAGCCTTCCACCTTGCTCCGTGTCGGCACGCCGCCGGCGTGTACCACCGTGCCATCGATCACCACGCCGGGTGTGGACATCACGCCATAGGCCATGATGGCCGGCAGATCCTCGATTTTTTCGAGGCTGATCGCGACGCCCTTTTCCCTGGCGACGGCTTCGACCAGGGCAATGGTGTTACGACAGTTGGCACAGCCGGTGCCAAGAACCTTAATGCTTTTCATGGTGCTTCCTTTCATTGAATTGGCGAGTGCGAAGGGCTTGCCTCACAACAGCCAGTTGAAGACATAACCGACGAGCATGATGCCGGCCGCCACGACACCGGCAAACGTGGCGATCAAGGTCGGCTTGAGCGCCTTGCGCAGGATGATCATTTCCGGTGCCGAGAGGGCGATCACCGCCATCATGAAGGCGAGCACCGTGCCCAGCGCGGCCCCCTTGCCGATCAGCGCCTCGACAATCGGGATGATGCCGGCGGCGTTGGTGTACATCGGGACGCCGAGCACGACGGCGGCCGGCACCGCCCACCAGACATCACGGCCCATGAAGGAGGCCATGAAATCTTCCGGCACAAAGCCGTGAATGCCGGCCCCGAGGGCAATGCCGAGCAGGATGTAAGGCCAGACCTTGCCGACGATTTCCCGGACATGGTTGCGGCCGGCCTGAAAGCGCTGCAGCCAGGAAAACTTCTCGTCAACCGGATGGGCCGTCTGCCCGGCGAGGATTTTCTGCACCCAGTCTTCAAGAAAGCGTTCCATCTTCAGCTTGCCGATGACCAGGCCGGCAACGATGGCGATCAGCAGGCCCATGCCGAGATAGAGAGCGGCGACCTGCCAGCCGAACATGCCGAACAGCAGCACCAGCGCGACTTCATTGACCATCGGCGCCGAAATCAGGAAAGAGAAGGTCACGCCGAGCGGCACGCCGGCCGACAGGAAGCCGATGAACAGCGGCACGGCCGAGCAGGAGCAAAAAGGAGTAACGATGCCCAGACTGGCCGCCAGCACGTTGCCGACTCCTTCGCGCTTGCCGGAGAGCAGGGCGCGGGTGCGTTCCGGCGCAAAGAAGGTCTGGATGATGCCCATGACGAAGACGATGCCGGTCAGCAACAACAGTACCTTCGGCGTGTCGTACAGAAAGAAATGCATGGCTTCACCGAAATGCGTCTGGCGTGACAGCCCAAACAGGCCGACCAGCCATTCGGCGAAATCGGAAAGCTGGCTGTAGGCAATGAACCAGGCGACGGTAGCAACGGAAATGCCAATCAACCATTGGATCAATTTGCGGCGATCAGCCATTTCGATGGGAACTGCGCTCATGGGTTTTCTCCGGGCTTCAACGTGAAAATTTGCGGTCTATCGATGCTTCATGCCAAAGGAGACGAAGCTCGCTCGAAAAAGACGCACATTGGTAGCGCTAGGTTAAACATCCTCAACCCGGCCGCCGCGCCAAACCCGTGGCGATGAATGGTGGCGGCAAATTGTTCGAAAACCGCCATGGGCGGGGCGCTAAAATGCGGCAATGCCAAAATCCCTGGCCGTAGCAACGCCCGAGCTAAAGCCTTGGCGTGCTGCCGCCGGACTGATGGGCGGTTTGGCTGGCGCCGACAGGGTGTTTCACGGCTGGCGATCGATGCTTGCCCCATCCACTGGAGAGACGAATGTTATTCCTTGCCCGCGTTGCATCTGCTCTGTTGATGACTGGTCTCCTGCACACCTTCGCACTGGCTCGTGACGAAGCGCCGCAGCGGCAACTCCAAACGCTCGTCCCGTTTGTCTCTGAGGAAGGCGGGGAGCGATTGGCTCGGGCGACAGCGAAAAAAGACTTCGCGGCGCTAGCCAATCAGTTTGAAGCCCAGGCGACGATCGCATTCTGCGGCCCGACATCGGCGGCCATCGTGCTGAATGCCTTGCACCCGCAGGGAAACGAGGCGCCACGCGATCGCAGCAGGCTGCTGCCGGAGGATGCCCGGTATCTGCCGAAAACCCTGGAATTGACTGTTCCCCGGCATACCCAGGAAAGCGTTATCGCGGCGGGCAAAAAAACGCGGGCGCAAGTCTTTGGCGAACCGGCCAGGATCAACGACAAAGCCGTGCGCGATGGCGGCTACCAGTTGCGCCAGCTTGATGAAATGCTCCAGGCCCACAATGTCGCCACCCGTCTGGTGATCGTCAATGCAGGTGTCGCAGAAGCCGATATTCGCCAGGATCTTATCGACAACCTGAGCCGGGCCGGTGATTTCGTAATCGTCAATTATCAGCGCGAAGCGATTGGTCAAGCCGGTGGCGGGCATATCTCGCCGCTTGGGGCCTACGACGCGGCAACGGATTCGGTACTGATCTTGGATGTGAATCCCAGCCGTTATCCCTGGGTTTGGATGCCCCTGGCGACCCTGCTCAAAGGGATGCGAACCAGGGACGTGGTCGAGAATCGGGGTTACATTCTGGTTCAATCCCGTTGATCTTCATTTTGGCAACCGTCGGCGGCCATCAACCGCCCAAGGTGGCACCTTAGCCAGGACCAGTGCGTGAGCTTCTTCTCGACCGTCGTCAAATTTCTTGCCTTACCCTTTGCGCTCGCCAGTTACCGCAATGACCTGCGGCGCACGCTGCTGGCGCTGAGCGCCGATGGCGCCCTGATGCTGCTGGTGCTGGTCGGCGCCATGCTTGTCACCGTCCTGCCCAATCTGCCGGCCTTCGATGTCGTGACCGACTATCGCCCGAAGATACCGTTGCGTATCTATACGGCCGATGGCGCGCTGCTTGGGGAATTCGGCGAGGAACACCGGGACTTCACGCCGATCAAGGAGATTCCCCCGGTCCTCAAGGATGCTCTGCTGGCGATCGAGGATTCGCGCTTCTACGAGCACGGCGGCGTCGATTACCGCGGGGTTGCGCGGGCGCTGGCGGCCGATCTGACCGGCGGTTTTCGGCAGGGCGCCTCGACGATTACGATGCAGGTGGCGCGCACTTTCTTCCTCTCGCAGGAAAAAACCGTCAAACGCAAATTGGCCGAGGTGGTGCTGGCCTACCGCATCGAATCGGCTTTGAGCAAGGACCAGATCCTCGAGCTCTACATGAACCAGATCTACCTCGGCCAGCGCACGCACGGCTTTGCCAGCGCCGCCCGCACCTATTTCAACAAGCCCCTCGCCGAGCTGACCCTGGCCGAAGCGGCCATGCTGGCCGGCATCCCGCAAAACCCGGCCAAGCACAATCCGGCGGTCAATCCGGTACGCGCCAAGGCCCGCCAGGAACTCGTCTTGAAGCGCATGTTGCACCTCGGGAAGATCACCCAGGTGCAACATGACGAGGCCGTCGGCGAGCCACTCAAGATCGGCCGCAGCCTGCAGTTCGACGCCCATGCCGACCATGTCGCCGAACTGGTGCGCCAGGAGCTCTATGCGCAATACAAGGGCGAGGCTTATACCCAGGGTTTCAATGTCTATACCACGCTCGACAAGGCCGAGCAGAACGCCGCCTACGACTCGGTCCGGCGCAATGTGCTGGCCTACGACCAACGCCACGGTTACCGCGGGCCGGAAGGTTTTGGCGAGCTGCCGGACAATGCGGACGAGCAGGAGGATGCCATCGACCAGATCCTGGCCAGGCATCCCGGCAGCGACAACCTGATTGCGGCCGTCGTCACCGAAGTCTCCGCCAAGCGCGTGCGCGCCGAACCGGCCTCCGGCGACACGCTGGAAATCAAGGGCGACGGGCTGCGTTTTGCCGCCCGTGCCCTGCAGCCGAGCGCCAAACTGGATCTCAGGATACGCGTCGGTTCGGTGATCCGCGCCAGCCAGGACGCCAAGGGCCGGTGGTCGATCGTGCAGATGCCGGAAGTCGATGCCGCCTTCGTCGCCTTGAACGCTGAGGATGGTTCTTATCGGGCCATGGTCGGTGGCTTCGACTTCTCCCGCAATCAGTTCAACCATGTCACCAGCGCCTGGCGCCAGCCGGGATCGAGCATCAAGCCCTTCGTTTATTCGGCGGCGCTGGAAAAGGGTTTCTCGCCGGCCACCCTGATGAACGATGCGCCGCTCTCGCTGCCCGGCGGCGAAGGCGGCCAGGCCTGGGAACCGCGCAATGACGACGGCTTTGACGGCCCGATCAGCCTGCGTCAGGCCCTGGCCCGCTCGAAGAACGTCATCGCGGTCCGCCTGCTGCAAGCCATCTCGCCGCAATACGCCCGCGACTATCTGCAACGCTTCGGTTTCGATGCCGCCAAACATCCGGCCAACCTGACCATGGTGCTCGGTAGCGGCTCGGTCACCCCGCTGCAGATGGCCGGCGCCTACGCGGTGTTCGCCAACGGCGGGTTCAGGGTCACCCCCCGGCTGATCCAGAAAATCACCGATGCCCGCGGCAACGTGCTGTGGGAGGCACCGGCGCCGCCGCCCAGGCAGGAAGAGCAACGGGCCATCGACCCACGCAACGCCTTCATCATCGACAGCATGCTGCGCGAGGTGGTCAGAAGCGGCACCGGCGCTCAGGCGAGCCAGCGCCTCGGACGCAACGACCTGGCCGGCAAGACCGGCACCACCAGCGACGCGGTCGATGGCTGGTTTGCCGGCTATTCCGGGAATGTCGTAGCGGTTTCGTGGATGGGCTACGACCAGCCCAAATCGCTCGGTGGCCGGGAATTCGGCGCGACCCTGGCCTTGCCGATCTGGATTGACTACATGCGCCAGGCCTTGTCTGGCAAGCCGCCCAACGAAAGAAAGCCGCCACCGGGTGTCTCCTACGTCGATGGCGACTGGCTCTACGATGAATTCAAGGGCGATGACGGGGTCAAGGCCGTGGACGTTGAGGAGTCGCCGCTCAAATCCATCTTCGACGCCATACGGAAGGTGTTTACCGACTGAAGCAGGAAAGCTTCAGTCGCCGTCTGGGCGCCGGCGCAGGGGGCGAGCGAAGCGCCGGTCGGTCTTGGAAGTGCTCAGCCGTCAAGGCTTGGGAATCTGCGTGATAGCCGATGCGTGCAAGTTGGCCAAATGCGTGGAATCGGGCTGCAATTTGTTTCTACCTGCCGTTCGGCCTTGAGACGTCGCGAACGGCAGCTTTCCTTTTCGGCGAGTGCGTACTCCGTGCCCTTTGCCGACATTGGCCAGTTATGAAAGCGGACGTTCAGGAACGCCAAGGATAACCGGCGCCGGAGCGCGAAGCGCGTAGGGCACCAACGCTCGCCATCAAAATCGCGAAGCGATGGCCAGTGTTGGCGTCCGCGTTGAACCGACAGTTAGGCTGGGGCGCGAAGGCAGGGTAGAACAAGTTCACTCCGAGTGCCTAAGGTTCGAGTGTCCTCAAAAGTCAAGCAAGCCGGCTACCTTGATAAAAGGCTGTACATAAATGTACAATCCCAACGCATCGATGTCTTCCAGGCTGACTCACTCTCTTCACGCTCCCATGCCCATTGATCGAATGCCGACTGGCTTGCGTTTAAATCACATTTCTTTGCCAGTTCGTTTGCGACTATTTCATCCTTGCCTAGATGTAGATATAAGAAGAATGGATTGTGCGGTTGTCGCGAGGCAAGGATAGCTGCTGCGTCCTTGAATTGAACGCCCTGCAAGCCGATTTTTTGCGCAAACAATATAGCGATTCCCACGAGATGCGTTCGGTAGCCAAGGGGTGTAAAGGCAGCCTCCCAAACTAAGGCGTCTGGTGTATACCATGCCCTAACCTCCGGATCTAAGGTCGCTGCTGGCAATTCGGATGTTACGGCAAGTTTCTCTGCGATATTTGTCAACCATAGCCAGTCACTAGAACCTACCAAGCAAGTATTGCTGACATCGTTGGTACAGGATTTGTAGCCTTGATATATTGGATTGGTTGGTGATGGGATTAGGACCATATTTGACCGTAGGAACTGTAGAAACCGACTGAAGTTCACGGCGTCACCCTGTGCTATGAAGTAGCCGATCGCGCCTTTGAGTTGATCGCCTGAGAAGGGGTTTTGAGCGGTTGAGCCGACTAGGTGAGGTGAGCGCCAGAACCGCCCACCACCATCCTGCGCAGCCTTCACCGTCTCACACCCGAGGGGAAGTCCGCTTAGGCACAAGAGTCCATTGAAGATCAGTGCGTCCCCATCGTCTAGTTGTCCGTCGGCCAGTCGCTTCGTAGGAAATGAAAAATTCGCTCCAAAAGGATAGAGTGCACCCGCAGCCGAAAATTGTTGTGCGAGTTGCTTGGCCGACTCGGGGTTCGCGCTTATGCCAGAGGGTTGGGGAGCGAACGCGCGGAGATTGAAGAAGTAGTTTTCGAAGTCCAGCGTTTGCCAAGAGATATGCAGGCAGAGCGCACGAGGCCAACGAGGGGACGAGCAGTATTGGCCCTGAAGCCTGCCGCGCTGTAAAAGGTTTGCCAGCCTTGGGTCTGATTTGGTTAGCGCTGCGAGTTCTTTTCCGGACTTTCCATCTGAACCAGAAGTCCGATTCAACGCCATATTTACAGCATCATGTAGTAGTCCTTCGAGCAAACGTTCGAGGCCAAGAAGCTTTGCTAATTCCCCACTAAAACTGCAAACAGAATTTGTAGAAAGTACCTGTGTGGTTGCATCGAAAATAGGATTTGCAGGTACTGCAAAATCAAAATCAAGTTTGCATTGAAAGGATTCTCCTCCGGCATTTTTGAGAGTTCCGTCAACATGAATCGACAATCCTAGATTCGGCGAGCCGGGCATGACGTTGACGAATTGTCCCCGATTCAGTTTCAGAGTCAGATCGGGGGAACTCGAGTTGCCCTCAAGCACCGCATTTCGAATCTGATCTTCAATAGTTTCCAATGGAATTCGAACTGTGATCTGCGCAGGAGTTGTGCGCATATCGATTTCATACTGACCTGGTGAGTAAGCATTAACAAGATTATTTGATTGCCCAAAACATATTGCTGATAGTGTCAGCGAAACGGCCAAGACTGCAGTTCTCCTTAGAATGTGAAGCATGATTTTCATCCTCCAAACAAAGGCTGAACAATTTCAACTTCGAATCTGCACTCAACTTCTCCATAATCTCCTGCAAGACCTGCTTTTACGCCACTCGGGCCAGAGGCGCGTACGGAGAAACAGAGCGACAGTGGTTCGCTGACAGCCCCCCCGCTAAAATATGGGGCGTGGTCTGATGGGAGCACTTTGCATTGAGTGTTAACCCCACGGTTCTTGCCAGGAATGCGAGTTACTTTAATGCTGGCTTGGCGAAAAAAGCCAACAGGTGGCGCGGCACCCGCTGGTTTAAGAGAGTCACACGTTGGCGGAGGATTGCAGTCAAAGCCTGTGCCTGTGAGTGGGTCTGTTACCTTGGTTTGGCATCCAATTTGTACTACCCAAATATTGCTGGGCGCTGACTTGGTTTGGGGGGGCAGCGGAATGGCAATGGCGGAGCCCTGTACTTGATTGGCGCTAGTTGCACATGCAGAGAGTGCTCCTAGGTATAGGTATGCTGTAAAGAGTTTAGCGTTCATCGGATTCCTCTGCAGGAGACTTACGGTGTGATTCTTACGGCCTAACAGTGTTTACACGGACACGGGGGCCGTGTAACAACAGATATTGATGACGCTGAAGAAGGGACTTAAATTTCATACCATTCAGTCACTTGAAATTCTTGCTGTCCTTATAACAACTCCAATATGCCAGACGCGTTTTCAGTTTCGCCCTAAGGGACAAAAGCATTACGTATGACCGCTTATTGGATGTACGCCTGACTGGCAGCTCATGGCCGACTACGGAAACAAAAGTACTATTTTCACACTTACTGTCATGACAAATAGTTGCAGACTTGGTTCCTGGTTGCAAAAATTTTTTCCACTGGATTGAGTGTCTGCTTAGAAACGGGCTCGCCCACCGGCCGCTCCTGGCCGAGAGCACCTATTCGGTCGCGCTACCCCATAACCGACGTTCGCGTCTCCGGGCATCTGAGGCGTACTGCGGCTCAATCGGGCGGACGAGGATTCAATTTAGAACCCGGATCGGATTAGGGCGTGAATCAACACTTTTAATCAGGAAAACTGATTCATGGGGGCGCCCTTCTAACCACGAGAAGCCGCTGCAGCAGGCTCATTCCCGCGAATGCGAAGACAAGCGCGATTATCCAATACGGAAGCGGAGGTTGCCATCCGCTAAACATCTCTTCCGGACCTGTTAAGTAATAGAGGATCGTGATTGCAGCGTTGTACGAACCATGCAGCAGAATAGATGGCCACAGCGACTTGGTTCGCTCGTATAGCCACCCGGAAAGGATTCCGAGAGCCAGCCCGACTACGAATTGATAAATGTTCAGGTGTGCCAGCCCAAACAGGAAGGCAGATCCAAAAATCGCATGCCATCGAGAGTATTGCAGCAGGAAACTGCGAAGGATGACACCGCGAAATAACATTTCCTCTAGGAGTGGAGCAATGAAGAGCAGGGTAACAACTGATGCCAAACCGTTGGACATCATCTGGTCGAACATTGCTTGCTGCCACCCCGCCAACGGAAATAGCGTGACCAGAACAAGCTCGATGGTCCACATTGCGATGGTAATGCCAGGGATAAGGCACAGAATAGGCGCAGAGAGCGTGCCGATAACGGCGGCTACCGAAGTCTTCGACGAGTGGAATAGGGACGAATACGACAGCCCCTTGTAGTACAGAAGCACCGAAAACAAGATCCCATTTCCAAGAACGACAATAACGCCAGCAGCATCTCTCGGGTCGATGCCGGACAGGTTCTTTACATCGTGAAAAACGGCCCCGATTAGGAATTCCAGGACATAAAGGCAGATGACCAGAAAGGTTGCCTCAATCGCACTGGGAAAGGTTTCCCGCTGTTGTTTCATGGAGCCCCCGGATTGGAATTGGTCAAATACTACCCGAATGGCATCAATTGGCAATTTTGATGTCATGTCATTTGATCCAATTCCTCAGGGGGACCCGATGTAGTTATGCGATGACACTGCTCGGTCACCTCTCGTTGTTGAACGCTATCGCCTTGAGGGACCGTAAAGCATGGGGGTATAAGAGGTCTCCTTGTCGACTGGCGGCTTTGCAAATCGGCAACGGTCATTCCCATGCATGTGGGCCACCGGCTGCTCTGGCCGAATTGAGGAACAGGCAGCAGTTGTTGACTCAGATTCGACCCAAGCTGTCCGTCGCCTAGCCTACTTCAACTACCGGTGTAACGCAGGTTGCTGACATCAAGGATAGGTACCGCTGCCGCCCGCCTTTCCTATGGCTTCCCAAGTTGAGCCGAAGCTCAATCATTTTCCAGAACATCACCGAAAACCGTGTATTCGCCATCCTTGCGATCAGGGCCGGGGGCGTCGTAGAGGACCAGCCAGCTCGGTGTGTGCGGGGCGAGTTCGGGCGGTATTTCGCAGAGGGCCTCGGCGCGATTGGTGCCTTGCCCGTGAGGCAGGGAAAGCAGCTCGGTCAGCGCCGCCTCGAAACGCACCGGTTCGCGGTTGGCCGCCAGCCGGGACTTGGCGTTCGGCCATTTGAAAACGCGGATATCGCCATCCAAGGTCATCGTCGGCCCGGCCAGGATGTAGAGGTCATTACCGGTAAATTGCAGATCGCGTATCCCGAGTCCTTCCAGTTGCAGGAAGTGCTTGCGGATCAGGCAGTCGCTGCCATCCAGCGGTGCCAGCCGCAGTTGTTCGCCCTTGGCTTCGAGTGCAATTTCCAGCAGCGCCGACCAACCGCGCAACACCGGGCCGCGCAGTCCGAGCAGCAAGCGGTTGCCGTCCACCACCAGCCCTTCGATATCGAAACCATTGTCTTTGCCGGGAATGCCCATGTACGGCCCGATATGCGGATCATCGGCTAAAGCCTGGGTGAGCAGGTTGGACTCGGCATCCCCTTTCAGTCGGCGCGCCCGGCGGCCATCTTTCGCCTCGCGGACCAGGCAGGGTTGGCCGTCGTCGCCGATTTCAATCGGCAAACAGGCCAGCAGGCGACGGTTGCCGTCGAGCGTCACCTTGGCCAGCCGCTTGGCGTTTTCTGCGTCGTCCCGATCGCTCTTCGCATTCTTGCGCTTCAGCCCATGCGAGCCGACCACCCAAAGATAGCCGTCCGCCACGGCCATGCCTTCCAGGTCGGCCTCCTCGTCCGCCGCGCCGGGTAAGTCCAGCAGTTCGGACAGCGGAAAGCTCAGCCCGTCGCCGAAGCGCAGCAGTTCGCTTCCGCTCGGCTCGAGGCGGCGCAGGCGGTCGATGCCACAGGCTTCGTCACCGGCGACCCACAAATGCTCACCGGAAAACGCGGCGCCGGAAAGGTTGGCATGAACCAGTGCCCCCGGGGTGAATTCAAGACGAATGGCATTTTTAAGGCATTTGCTGGGCATGTCATGGCTCTTTTCTGAAAGGGTTTCTGGCTGGGGATTAATGCCAATCAGCCGCCGTGTTCGGCCTCGTGCAGCATGTCGGCCGAGAGCAGGATGACCTCGATTTCCTCGGTGATTTCCTCCTGGCGCTGGATGTTGTAGGTCAGCTTGAGCCGCGCGCTGTCTTCATCGAGCCGTTGCAAGGCGCTGTCCATATGCACCTGGCGCTGGCGGTTTTCGGCCATCAGCGAGCTGTAGAGCACTTCGTTGAGCACCGCATGCAAGTAGTGCCCGGTCAGGCCGCGCAGGAAGGTTTCGGGCGGCAGATTCAGTTCGGCCGGATAAGGATGGCGGCGCTCGGGCGCCGGCAAATCGCGCAGCGGCAACAGGCGACGCTGGCGAATGTCGCCGGTCGCCGCGCAGTGGTAGAGGGCGGAAAGCTTGAAGCCGCTCAGCCGGCGACTCAACTCCTGAGTCAGATGCAGCAGAACGGCCGGCACTTCGTCGGCGACGGTAGCGCCGGGCAGCGCCAGTTCGAGGCAATCGCGCTCGCCGATCCGGCTGGCCAGTCGCCGGCCGACCACCAGCCAGCGTGGCGGCGCGATTTTTTGCTGGCAGAGCAATTCCATCCGGCTCAACAGGGATTCGTTGAAATCGCCGCAGAAGCCCTGTTCCGAACCGATCAGGATGTACAGCTCGTTTCCCGCCTGGTCGGCGCTGGCGAATTCGCCATGGGCCGCGAGAAAATCGGCGGCAGCCGCTTCGATGCCGGCCACCATGCGCTGCTGGCTGGTCAGAAAATCGGTCAGGATGCGCACTTCCATCAGCGCCAGCCCCTTCATCGCCGACATGATGCCGGCAATGTCGGCGAGCGCCTCCAGCCGCCGGGCGATTTCACGCCGCCGGCTCATCGTCCTGCTCCTGCAACCAGGCGGCGACGGCCGACCGCCAGGCATCGCGGCTGGCGCTCAAGGCCGGGCTGTCGGTGGCGGTCCGGCGAAGCAGCTTGTCCAGTTTGGCGCGGGTAACCGTTCCTTCCTGTCCGTCGAACCAGCCTTCGTTGAAGGTCACCAGCCAGGCCATGTGCTGCTCGGGCGACAGTGGCGCCAGCCGATCCTGCTTGAGCAATTCACGGAGCAGCCGGCCGCGTTTGATCTTGGCTTCGACACTGGCTTCGAGGCGCGACCCGAAGCGGGTGAACACCTCCAGTTCGAGGAACTGCAGGAAATCCAGCTTCATCCGCCCGGCTTCGCTCTTGATCGCCGGCACCTGGGCCTTGCCGCCGATCCGCGAAACCGAGCGGGTGATGTCGATGGCGGGCAGGAAGCCGCGGGCATAGAGCGCTGGGTCGAGATAAATCTGGCCGTCGGTGATCGAGATCAGATTGGTCGGAATGTAGGCGGAAATCTCGCCCTGCTCGGTTTCGACAATCGGCAGGGCAGTCATGCTGCCGCCGCCGAGACGCGCCGCCAGACAGGTCGAGCGTTCGAGCAGGCGGGAATGCAGGTAGAAGATATCGCCGGGATAGGCCTCCCGCCCCGGCGGCCGGCGGAGCAGCAGGGATAGTTCGCGATAGGCCCGGGCATGGGTGGTCAGGTCGTCGTAAACGATCAGCACGTCGCGCCCGGCGCCCATCCATTCTTCGGCCAGGGCGCAGCCGGCAAAGGGGGCGAGGAACTTGAGGCCGGGCGTTGTCGTGGCCTCGGCGACGACGATGCAGGAAATATCGAGGACGCCCGCCTGGCGCAGCGTTTCGATGGTGGCGACGACGGCCGAACGCTTCTGGCTGATCAGCACATAAACGCAGAGGACATTGCGCCCCTTCTGGGCGACGATGGTGTCGAGGGCCAGCGAGCTTTTGCCGGTACCGGCATCGCCGATGATCAACTGGCGCTGCCCCTTGCCGATCGGAATCATCGTATCGACCATCTTGTTGCCGCTGAGCAGCGGCCGTTCGACAAAATCGCGTGCCGTGATTGGTGGCGAGGAAACCTCCAGTGCCCGCCGCCGGTTGAATTCAACCGGCCGGCCGCCATCGAGCGGATGGCCGAGCGGGTCGACGACCCGCCCGAGAAAGCCGTCGCCGACCCCGATATCCAGGCGCCGCCCGGTGAGCTGGGCCGAACTGCCGGCTGCCAGACCTTCGCGCTGATTGAGCAGGATCGCGCCGATGCGCTTGCTGCCGAGATCGAAAACCAGGGCTTCGCTGCCATCCTCGAAACGCAAGATCTCGTCCATCGCCGCCGAGGGCAATCCTTCGATGCGGGCGATGCCGTCGCCGATGGCGACCAGCTTGCCGACTTCGCTGATTCGCAACTGGGGCCGGTAATCGGCCAGCCAGGAGCGATCGGGGATGTCACCCACGATTGGCGGCCTCCGAAAACACGCCTAGTTCGCCGGCCAGACTGAAGTCGAGCTGCCAGGCCCCGAGCGTCAGCCGCGCCCCGGCCAGCAGGCTGGGATCGACGACGAAATCGAGGGTCAGGGCTTTGCCCAGCCGGGTTTCGATGGCGTCCGAGAGTTGTTGGCGCTGGCCGGCGCTCAAGGCGAAAGCGCTGCTCACCATGCCCCGCCCGTCACCGTTCTGGCCGGCACGCACGGCGCCCAGATGCTCTTCCGGCAAGGCGGCCAGTTCTTCGCTGAACAGTTGCACCAGGCGTTCCTCCAGTTCCGGCCCAGCCAGGCAGGCGAGCAGCTTGCTGGCGAACTGGCGGGCTTCGGTGCTCGCCTGGGCGGCCAGTTCGCGCCTTTGCGTCGCCTGGCGGTGGGCATCCTGGGCGGCGCTGCGTTCCCTCTCGCTGGCCAGTTCCCTGTTTAATGCCGCCATCTGCCGGGTCCGTTCGCTGGCCAGTTCGGCGGCAAAATCCTGGCGCGCCTTGGCCTTCTCCTGCTCCCAGTCGGCCAGCCGGCGGGCAAACTGTTGTTGCATCGCCGCCGCCTGCGCTTCGCTCGCCCGCGCCTCGGCCAGGGTGCGCTCGATGCCGGCCCGGCGCTCGGCCAGGGTCTGCAGCACCGGCCGATAGAGAAAGCGCTTGAGGATCCAGAGCAAGGCCAGGAAATTGATGATTTCCAGCGCGAAAGTGGTCCAGTTCAGCTCCATGACCGCCGCCTACTTGAGCAGGTATTCGAGCAGCGGATTGCGGAAGAGGATGATCAGCACGATGACCAGAACGTAGATCGCCAGCGATTCGATCATCGCCAGACCGATGAACAGGGTGCGGGTGATCGATTTCTCCGCTTCCGGCTGGCGGGCCAGCGATTCGAGGGCCTGGGTGATGGCCTTGCCCATGGCAATGGCCGGGAAAATGATCCCGGCCGCGATGGCGACGGCCGCCGCCACGGTGGAAATCAGGACAAACCAGTGCATGTCGCTCATGGTGCGCTTCCTTTCTTGTCGTTGGTTTGAGGCGCTTCAGCGTTTTCCGAAGCTTCATGGGATTGCATGCCGCCGGCGATGTAGATCAGCGCCAGCGTGCCGAAAATGTAGGCCTGGACCAGGGCTTCGACGATGTGCAGCATCAGCACCGGGACCGGCACCAGCAGGCCGGCGACCAGCAGCACCAGCAGGGCCGCCATTTCCAGGCTCATGATGTTGCCGAACAGGCGCATGGCCAGCGCCAGCGTGCGCGACAATTCGCCGAGCAGATGAAAGGGCAGCAGGATCGGGCTGGGCGTCAGGTAGTGCTGGAGATAGTCCTTGAGGCCGGCGCTGCGGATGCCGTACCAATGCACCGAGAGGAAAACCACGAAGGCCAGCGCGGCGGTGGTCGACAGATCGGCGGTCGGCGAATGCAGTTCGGGTACCAGCCCGGTGAGGTTGGCCACGGCGACGAACAGCCAGAGGGTGCCGATGAAAGGCAGCAGCAGCTCGGACCGCCCCGGCAGGACGCCGTCGATGGCCGCGGCGATGGACTGCACGGCGCCCTCCAGCGCCGTCTGCACCAGCCCCGGCTGATCGACCGACAGGTGCCGGGTGGCCAGCCAGCTGCCGATGCCGAACACCAGCAACAGGCCCCAGGTGGTCACCACCGTGGTGGTGATCGGCAGCCAGCCAAGCGTGAAGACGACGCCGGCCGCTTCCATTACCAGTACTTCCGGATGAAGAAATAGACATTGAAGATGCCCAGCGCCAGGCCGAGGATGATCAGGTTCATCGTCCACCGCACGGTGTAGCCGTCACCCTGGCTGTCCAGCCAGCGCCCGAGATAGGCGCCGGCCAGCAGGGGCACGATGAAGAGCACCGACAGGCTGCCAAGGAAAACCGTCTGGGCGAGCAGCGAACGGCGGTTGCGTTCGGCGGTCTTCAGGCGCTCGCTATCCCGCGCCACATCGTTGCGCCATTTCTCGTCGTTCATGCCGGCCACCGGTCCAGATTGCGCAGGCGCCGGAACAGTTCCTGTTCCAACTGCTGCAGGTTGTCCTTGACGCTCTTCAGCGCGGCTTCTTCCTCCGCCAGCTGGCCGGCCAGCAGCGCGGAAATCCGCTGGTAATCGCCATCGCACAGATAGCGCCGGGTACTCACCGTCAGTTGGTTGTCGGCAAAGTCGAGCACTGCCCCGGGGCAAGCCAGATAGATCCAGTCGCCACGCGCCGTGCAGAAGCGGGACAGTCCGTAGTCGAGAATGGTCATCAAGCGGGCGCGTCCCGGCTGGATGCCGAAGCTGCCGCTGGCATCGCTGCCGACAAAACTGCTCACCGCGTCGATGCGCTCGCTGCGCACGGCGCTGTTCAGGTGCAGGGTGATGCCGCTCATCGCGCCCCCGCCATGCTGCCGCGCATATAGCAGCGCTCTTCCGGCAGGTCATCGTAGTGGCCGGCGATGAAGCCCTCGCAATCGGCCAGCGTCGTTTCCAGCGGCACCGAGGCGCCGGCGATGCCGGTGTGCTCGGCGACGACGAAAAACGGCTGGGTCAGGTAACGCTGCAGCAGACGGGCGCGCAGCACCGTCAGGCGGTCGGCTTCCGACAGCGCTTCGAGGCCGAGCATGGCGATGATGTCTTCGAGTTCGCGGTAGCGCGCCAGATGTTCGCGCACCGTCTGCGCCACCCGGTAATGACGCTCGCCCAAGGTGACGCGATCCATCATCCGGCTGCCCGAAGCGAGCGGGTCGACCGCCGGATAAATCCCCTTGGCCGCCTGGTTGCGCGACAGGATAACCGTCGTGTCGAGGTGGGCGAGAATGGCGCCGACCGCCGGGTCGGTCATGTCGTCGGCTGGCACATAGACGGCTTCGACGGCGGTGATGTTGCCGCTGCGCGTCGAGGAAATGCGTTCCTGCAATTCCGCCACTTCCGAGAGCAGCGTCGGCTGGTAACCGACAGTGGCCGGCATCCGGCCGAGCAGCCCCGACAATTCGCTGCCGGCCTGGACGAAGCGGAAGGCGTTGTCCATCAGGAACAGCACTTCCTTGGCCACGTGGTCGCGCAGGTATTCGGCATAGGTCAGCGCCGACAAGCCAATACGAAAACGGACGCCCGGCGATTCGTCCATCTGACCGAAGACCATCAGCGTGCGCGGCATGACCCCGGCGTCCTGCATGTCGTGCCACAGCTCGTGGCCTTCGCGGATGCGCTCGCCGACCCCGGCGAAGACCGAGACGCCCTGGTGCAGGCGGACGATGGCGTTCATGAATTCCATGATCAGCACCGTCTTGCCGACCCCGGCGCCGCCGAACAGGCCGGTTTTGCCGCCGCGCACGAAGGGACAGAGCAGGTCGATGACCTTGATGCCGGTCGGCAGGATTTCGCCCATGCCGGTCGCTTCGGAGAGGGGGGCCGGGGCGGCGACGATCGGTCGCGTTTCCGTGGCATTCAACAACGGCCCGCCATCGAGCGGTCGGCCGAAAATGTCGAGCAGGCGGCCCAGGCAATCGGGCGTTACCGGCACCTGCAATGGCCCGCCGGTGTCGAAGACCGGCATCAGCCGGCGCAGGCCGCCGGTGCGATGCAAGGCGATGGCGCGCGCCCGGGATTCGTCGAGATGGCGATGCACCTCAAAGGTGTAGCGCTCGCCATCGAGACAGACGTAGACCGCCTGATGCAGTGGCGGCAGGCGTTCGCAAAGAATATCGATGACCGGCCCATGCACTTCCTCGATGACGCCGAGCGGCGGCGAGCCGGGGGCGGGGCAGGGCGGTCTTGTCGTTTCCGGTGGATCAGGGGCAATCAGAAGCTCAGCCATCGTTGCTTGTCCGAACTTGCTATTCCGATAAGGTATTTGACCAGCAATTGCTCGGCAAAGGCAATCGATAAGGTCAACTCCCCCCGCCTTTCTGGCGAGCGCTAGTCGCCTTGCCTCCCCGTCCGCTGCGTTCCGCTTTCTGGCTCAGGCCTTTCCGCCAACCTCTTCCTGCTCGGCCTCGAACAGCATGCTGACCAGCGAAGTCAGGCCTTCCTTTTGTGCTGCCTCGGAGATTTCCTCCAGACGTGCCCCGGCGTCGATCAGCCGGGACGTTTCGCAATCAGCCGGTAACTCACGGCGAAATTCCCGCAAGCGCTCGGTCAGTGCAGCACCGACCTGTGGCGAGTCGTCGAGTGCGGCATTGCCCTTGCCCCCTTCTTCGCATGCCTCAAAGAGTGCGCCAGCCAAGGCGTGCAGGCCTTCTTCGCTGGCGCAAGCGGATATTTCCTCGGCGCTGGCATGGCGGGCAATGGCCGCTGCAGTCTTGCTGTCGGTGGGCAGCGTGCCGCTGAAGGAATCGAGAATCTGCTTGATGATGTCCATGACTGTCTCCTTTTCCTCGGGGCAGGGCACCAGTGCCCCATCCTCATTTGAGAAGGCGATGGTCGCCGGAAAAAGCGGCGCCTGTATGTACGCCAGGCATCATTGGTCTGGTAATGGCGGGCGCGGCGTAAAGCAGCAGATCGAACCCGATTCGTCAAAACGCACCTGGCAAGCGCTTTCCATTTTTTCTCTCAGGTGCTGACGGGCCCGCTGAATGCGGGACTTGGCCCCGGACAGCGACAGGCCCAGGGATTCGGCCAGCTCCTGCTGCGATTTGCCGTCGATATCGCAGAAAGTGATCGCTTGCCGATCAGTCTCTGAAAGTTCGGCCAGTACCCGAGGCAGGCACTGGCTGAGATCATCAACCGGCGGCGGGGCTTCCGGTGAAGGGGCGGCAAGATCCTCCGGCAGCGAAACGTGCGCCCGCGCCAGCCGCAAGCGATCAGCCAAGGCATTGCGCGTCACCTGGAAAAGCCAGGCCCGCGGGTTGTCGATGCCGCAGAATTGCGTTCCTTGCCGCATGGCCTTGATGAACACTTCCTGCAGCACCTCCTCGGCATCCTCAAGATGCCCGACCCGATGCCGCAGGTAGCCCAACAGCTCGGCCTGGCAAGCCGACCAGGCGGTCATCAGGCAGGGGGCGCTCATCCGGCCGCTTCGCCACTGAAGAAACGTTTGCGGAACCACAACGACACGCCGACCAGGCCGATCATCACCGGCACTTCGACCAGCGGGCCGATCACCGCGGCGAACGCCGCACCGGAGTTGATGCCATAGACGGCAATCGCCACCGCAATCGCCAGCTCGAAGTTGTTGCTGGCGGCGGTGAAGGACAGCGTCGTGCACTTCTTGTAATTGGCCCCGACCTTCCGGCTCATGTAGAACGAGAAAAGGAACATCACGACGAAGTAGATCAACAGCGGGATGGCGATGCGCACGACGTCGAGCGGAATGGTGACGATCAATTGCCCCTTGAGGCTGAACATCACGACGATGGTGAATAGCAGCGCGACCAGCGTGATCGGCCCGATTTTCGGCACGAAATGGGTGTGGTACCACTCTTTGCTGACGAAGCGCAGCATGATGACGCGGGTCAGGATGCCGGCGACGCAGGGAATGCCGAGATAGATGAAGACGCTTTCGGCAATCTGGCCAATCGAGATATCGACCACCATGCCGCTCAGTCCGAACAGCGGCGGCAGCACGGTGACGAAGAACCAGGCATAGACGCTGAAGAACAGCACCTGGAAAATCGAGTTGAAGGCGACCAGGCCGGCGGCGTATTCGGTCGAGCCTTTGGCGATTTCGTTCCAGACGATGACCATGGCGATGCAGCGGGCCAGGCCGATGAGGATCAGGCCGACCATGTATTCCGGCTTGTCGGGCAGGAAGATGATGGCCAGCGCGAACATCAGGAGCGGCCCGAGTATCCAGTTCTGGACCAGCGACAGGCCGAGCACCTTCTTGTCGCTGAAGACGTCGGGCAGTTCCTCGTAACGCACCTTGGCAAAGGGCGGGTACATCATCAGGATCAGGCCGAGGGCGATCGGGATGTTGGTCGTGCCGACCTGAAAGCGGTTGATGAAAGCCTCGGTGCCCGGCACGAAATAACCGAGACCGACCCCCAGCGCCATCGCGGCGAAGATCCAGACCGTCAGGTAACGGTCGAGGAAGGATAGTTTTTTTGTGACTTCACTCATGCTTGACCTCTCTCAGTCGGTTACCGGACGGCAATTGGCCAGGGCGCGCAAACGCTCAACCCCGACCGGTTCATCCTGAATCAGCGGGACAACCGCGTAACGGTTGGCGTGGGTATGGGCGACCAGGTCGATCTGGGCAAGTTCATTGATGGCCCGTTGGCGCAGCAGCGGTGACGACGACTGCACTGCCGCCACGCTGTTATTGATGATCCAGGCCCAGGGTTCGATGCCGGCGCGGCGCAAATCTGCCTGCAGGTTGGCGGCTTCGAGAACCGGCGTCGTTTCGGCCAGCGTCGCGATCAGCACCTTGGTCTGCCTGGGGTCTTGCAACTGCATCATCGGCGTCGTGTAGTGCATGTGCTTGTCGCTCATCTGACGGGCGATTTCGCGGTGATAGGCACCGGTGGCATCGAGCAGCAGCAGGGTGTGGCCGGTCGGCGCCGTATCCATCACGACGAATTTCTTGCCGGCCTCGCGGATGACCCGGGAGAACGCCTGGAAGACGGCAATTTCTTCGGTGCACGGCGAACGCAGGTCTTCTTCCAGAAGTGCCCGGCCTTGCGCATCGAGCGTTGCCCCTTTGCTTTCCAGTACCTGCTGGCGATATCGCTCGGTTTCGGCATGCGGATCGATCCGGTTGACCGTCAGATGCTCAAGACTGCCGGCCAGGGTTTCCGACAGATGCGCGGCCGGATCGGAGGTGGTCAGATGAACCGCCAAGCCGCGGCTGGCCAGTTCGACGGCGACGGCGGCCGCCAGCGTGGTCTTGCCGACCCCGCCTTTGCCCATCAACATCACCAGTCCGTGACCATCGGCCGCAATACCATCGACCAGTACCGACAAACTGGGTACTTCGGGAAGTACCGTCGCGGCCGGGATGTCGGAAGCGGCAATGTCGGCATCGGTGACGAGCAATTTCCGAAGCGCCGCGAGGCCGACCAGATTGAACGGCTTCAGGCCGACCTGATCGATGGACAAGGCTTTCAAGGCTTCCGGAGTGTCGAGCAAGTCGGCCTGCTCGCGCTTGAAAATGGCTTTGGCCAGGAGATCGCCGCCGACCGCAGCCTCGGGCAGAACACCATTGATCACCAGATATTGTTGCTTGAGGCCAATGCCCGCCAATTCCTCATGCGTTCGGGCGACCTCGCGCAGCGTTGCCGCCTGGGCCCGGGCAACCAGGATCAGCCGGGTCCGCACCGGATCGGCCAAGGCTTCGACTGCCGACTTGTATTGGGAGCGCTGTTTTTCCAGCCCGGCCAGAGGCCCCAGGCAGGAGGCATCGCCTTTGCCTTCATCGAGAAAGCCCGTCCATGCGCCGGGCAGTTGCAGCAGGCGGATGGTGTGCCCGGTCGGCGCGGTATCGAAGATGATGTGATCGTAGCCGGCAACCAGGGCCGAGTCGGTCAGCAACGCGGTGAACTCGTCGAAGGCGGCAATTTCCGTGGTGCACGCGCCGGACAACTGCTCCTCGATTCCTTTGACCACGGCTTCCGGCAACACCCCGCGCACCGGACCGACGATCCGGTCCCGGTAGGCCTGGGCCGCTGCCTGCGGATCGATCTCCAGTGCAAACAAACCGGGAACGGCGTCAATCCCGACGATACGGTTACCGATTTCGACGCCAAAAACCTGGCCGACATTCGAGGCCGGATCGGTGCTGACCAGCAGCACGCGCCGTCCGGCTGCGGCCAGTTGGATCGCGCTGGCGCAAGCAATCGAGGTTTTACCGACGCCACCCTTGCCGGTGAAAAACAGGTAACGCGGCGGCTGTTCGAGGAATTTCATGGTGACCTTTAAATGCTTAGCAGCACTTGGAACCGCTGCAACAGCTTTTGGCCGGTTGTTCCACGGCGGCCGCGGCAGCTTCGATTTTTGCCCAGCGGGCCAACTCGCTACGGTTCGGATAACGACCCGCCAGGGCAAACTCGCCATCGACCAGAATCAGCGGCAATGCCTCCTGCCCCGAGCGTTCGAGAAAGCCTTTGACGACTGCATTCTCGGCAAAGGCCATGGGTTGCTGAGCGAGGTTGAAGCGTTCGATTTGCGCTCCCTGCTGCTTTGCCCAATCGACATCGGCCGAAAAACTGACCAATTGCTGGTCGACATCGACGCCACAGACACCGGTGCTGCAGCACAAGGCGGGGTCGAAAATCTGGATGGTCGGCATGGCGGGTTCCTTTGAAAATTTCAACTTGGATTTGAGAAAGGGCGAGGATTCAAGCCGCTGCTTCCTCGTGGATTCGTTTGGCCGCAGCCTTGATGTCGGCTGGGCTCATGGTTTCAAGCGGCAGGGCGAGCAGCGCACGGACCCGCCGTTCGAGCTGTTGATACGCCACCTCGAAGGCTTCGATGCGGGCGGCCAGCGGTTCGACATGGGCGGGGTCGGGGATACCCCAGTGCGCCGTGGTCGGGTGGCCGATCCACACCGGGCAGGTTTCCCCGGCAGCCCCGGCACAGACCGTGATGATGTAGTCGATGGCCGGCGCCCCCGGCGCGGCAAACTCGTCCCACGATTTGCTGCGCGCTTCGGGCAGCGGAATGCCATGCCTGGTCAGGGTTTCCAGGGCGACCGGATTGACTTTTCCGGACGGCTGGCTACCCGCCGAGTAAGCACGAATCCGCCCTTGGCCGAAATGGTTGAACAAGGCTTCGCCGAGGATGGAGCGAGCCGAATTGCCGGTGCACAGGACCAGGATGTTGCAGATGGGTTGAGACATGGCGGTGGTCGATATCCGGATTGTTTAGCAAGTCTTGGCAGGATCGCAGGGAACAACATCGATGCCGCAGGGTGTTCCGCTGCAGCAATGTTCCGTCAGGTAGGCGAGCAGTTCGTTCATCGCTGGATAGTTGGCCGAGTAGTAGACAAAGCGACCCGACTGGTTGGCGCTGACCAGGCCGGCAATGGCCAATTCCTTCAAATGAAATGACAGGCGACCGTTTGCCTCGGTGCCCAGACGTTCAGCAATAACCCCGACGGCAAGCCCTTCGGCTCCCGCCTGAACGAGCAAGCGGAAGATCTGCAGACGGGTTTCCTGGGCCAGCGCACCGAGCGCGGCAACGGCTTCTTTGATGATCATGTTTCCATAGTAATAGAAATGTTTAAATCATTCAACGGCAGGCGACTGGTGCCGAGTTCTCCTTGCGCTCGGGCCGGCCGCGCTCAGCGAATTTTCGCCGCCCCAGCTTGGGTGCACCGCCTGGCCGGATGCCCTGTGGCGGTGCATCTTGCATGCAATGTCCGGTGTGGAATCTGGTGAAATTTCACATTGTGAACGCCGGCGAATTGAACAATTTCCAAGTTAACGCCGGCCAAACAGACGCTTAGGAAATACATTCCAAAAAACGCGGCAATTGGCACATTGCATGCAATCACTGAAGTGCTTTCCCCACTTTGGAGATGTTCATGAAGCCCAATTGCAAGAAGCTTTCCCACTGGCTGGCGGTGGTTCCGCTGAGCCTCGCGCTGCATGGTGTTTTGCATGCAGAAACCGTCGCCCGCTACGGCATTTCGATGGCCGACATTCCGCTGACCACCGGCCAGCCGGACCGCGGCGCCGGCGCCTACCAGTTCACCGGCCATACGCTGTACGACCCGCTGGTCGCCTGGGAGGCCAATGTCGGCAATCGCCCGGGCAAACTGGTCGCCGGCCTGGCCAGCGAGTGGAAGGTCGATGCCAAGGACAACAAGAAGTGGGTCTTCACGCTGCGCAAGGGCGTCAAGTTCCACGACGGCTCCGAGTTCAATGCCGATGCCGTGGTCTGGAACCTCGACAAGGTGCTGGCCGACAAGTCGCCGCAGTTCGACGCCAAGCAGAGCGCCCAGGTACGCCCGCGGATTCCGTCGATTGCCTCCTATCGCAAGGTCGGCGACTACTCGGTCGAAATCACGACCAAGGATATCGATGCGCTGTTCCCCTACCAGTTGCCATGGTTCCTGATCTCCAGCCCGGCACAGTGGGAAAAGCTGGGCAAGGACTGGAACAAGGTGGCCAGCCAGCCGTCCGGCACCGGTCCCTTCAAGCTCGACAAGCTGGTCCCGCGCGAACGGGCCGACCTGGTCAAGAACACCGCCTACTGGGACAAGAGCCGCATGGCGAAGACGGATCGCATCGTGCTGGTGCCGATTCCGGATGCGATGACCCGGGCCAACGCGCTGTTGAACGGTCAGGTCGATATCATCGAAACGCCACCGCCCGATGTGTTGCCGCAATTGAAGGGGGCCGGTTTCAAGCTGGTGCAGAACGTCACGCCGCACGTCTGGCCGTATCACTTCTCGACCCTGCCGGGCTCGCCATGGACCGACATCCGGGTGCGCAAGGCCGCCAACCTGGCGATCGACCGCAATGCGGTGGTCAGCCTGATGAGCGGTCTGGCGACGCCGGCCAAGGGTCAGCTCGACCAGACCAGCCCGTGGTTCGGCAAGCCGAGCTTCAAGATCGGCTACGACCTGCCCGCCGCCCGTGCGCTGATGGCCCAGGCCGGCTACAGCCAGGCCAAGCCGTTGAAGGCCAAGGTGATCATCGCCCAGGGCGGCACCGGCCAGATGCTGTCGCTGCCGATGAACGAGTTCATCCAGCAGAGCCTGGCCGAAGTCGGCATCCAGGTGACTTTCGAAGTCGTCGAGCTGGAGAACCTCTACCTGCACTGGCGTAGTGGCGCCAAGGCCGACATGAACGCCGGCAAGGGCATCACCGCGATCAACCTCGGCTACGTCACCGCCGACCCGTTCTACGCGCTGACCCGCTTTGCCGACAGCCGTTACGTCGCACCGAACGGCGTGAACTGGGGCGGCTACAACAACCCGAAGGTTGATGCCGCGATCGACAAGATCAAGACGACTTTCGATACCAAGACGCAGGACGGGCTGCTCGCCTTCGTCCATCAATCGATGGTCGACGACGCGCTGATGCTGTGGGTGGTGCATGACGTCAATCCGCATGCGATGTCGCCCAAGGTCAAGGAGTTCGTCCAGGCCCAGCACTGGTTCCAGGACCTCACCACCATCCGCATGTGATCCACCGGGCCGGGGCTTGCCCCGGCCATTCACCGGCCTTGGCCGGATCGAAGAAAGCGCCTCATGTTTGCCTACATCATCAAGCGTCTGTTGTACGCCATTCCCATCGCGCTCAGCGTGACGGTGGTCTCTTTCGTGCTGGTCTATTTGGCGCCGGGCGACCCGCTCAACGCCATCGCCCCGGCCGATGCGCCGGAAGAAGTCATCGTCGCCCTGAAGAGCGCCTACGGCCTCGACAAGCCAGTGCCGGTGCAATACGGCCTGTGGCTGCTGCGTGCCGTTCAGGGCGATCTCGGCACCTCGATCGCTTCCGGCCGGGCGGTCACCGCCGAAGTCCTGAGCGCCGTCAGCAACACGCTGCTGCTCGCCGGCATGGCCGCGCTGGGCGGCGTGCTGATCGGCTGCATTCTTGGCGCGCTGGCCGGCTACCGCCACGGCACCTGGATCGACCGCGTCGCCACGGTCATTTCCGTGGTCGGCGTCAGCATTCCCCACTACTGGCTCGGCCTGGTGCTGACCATCGTCTTCTCCATCTGGCTGCCCTGGTTCCCGGCCATGGGCGCCGGTCCCGGCGGTTCCTCGGAATGGCTGTGGGACGTCGAGCACCTGCGCTATCTGGTCTTGCCGGCGCTGACGCTGTCGGTGATTCCGATGGGCATCATCACCCGCACCGTGCGCGCCCTGGTCGCCGACATGCTGGAACAGGAATTCGTCACCGCGCTGCGGGCGCGCGGCCTGTCCGGCCTCGCCATCTTCCGCCACATCGCCAAGAACACCGCACCGACCGTGCTCGCCGTCGCCGGCCTGCAGATCGGCTACCTGATGGGCGGCTCGATCCTGGTCGAAACCGTCTTCGCCTGGCCGGGCACCGGCTTCCTGCTCAATACCGCGATCTTCCAGCGCGACATCCCGCTGCTCCAGGGAACCATCCTGGTGCTCTGCATGTTCTTCGTCGTCCTCAACCTGCTGGTGGACATCCTGCAACCGCTGATCGACCCGCGCATGGGGCGCGGCTAAACGGAGACTATCGATGTCCGCTTCCCTCGAACTTTCGCTGCCGGCGGTGGCCCTTGCCGCCCCGGCCCCGAGCCGCAGTTACTGGCTGGTCGTCTGGCGCCAGTTGCGGCACGATCCGATGGCGCTGGCCGCCGGCTTGGTCCTGCTGGTCATCATCGGCGCCGCCGTCTTCGCGCCTTGGCTGGCGCCGGCCGATCCCTTCAAGGCGAGCATGATCAAGCGCCTGCTGCCGATCGGCAGCCCCGGTTTCCTGCTCGGTACCGACGAACTCGGCCGTGACATGCTGACACGGCTCATGTACGGCGGCCGCTTGTCGCTGCTGATGGGCGTTGTGCCGGTGCTCGCCGCCTTCGGCATCGGTACCGCGATCGGTCTGTTCGCCGGCTACGTCGGTGGCAAGGTCAACATGGTCATCATGCGCGTCCTCGACGTGTTTTACGCCTTCCCCTCGGTGCTGCTCGCCGTGGCCATCTCCGGCGCGCTCGGGCCGGGCATGAGCAACAGCCTGCTGGCGCTGACCCTGGTCTTCGTGCCGCAGGTGGTGCGGGTCGCCGAAAGCGTCACCACCCAGGTGCGCCAGCTCGACTACATCGAGGCGGCACGGATGAGCGGTGCCGGCGCCTTTTCGATCATCCGCGTGCATGTGCTGGGCAACGTGCTCGGCCCGGTCTTCGTCTATGCCACCGGCCTGCTCAGCGTCAGCATGATCCTCGCCTCCGGCCTCTCCTTCCTCGGCCTCGGCGTCAAGCCGCCGGAGCCGGAATGGGGCCTGATGCTCAACACGCTGCGCTCGGCGATCTACGTCAATCCCTGGATCGCGGCGCTGCCCGGCGCCCTGATCTTCGTCACCTCTATCGCATTCAATCTGCTGGCAGATAGCGTGCGTTCGGCCATGGACATCCGTCGATGACACAAACTACCCATTTCCCGCCGCCGATCCAGGATCGGGGCGGTCCCGCCCAGCCGCTGCTGGTGGTGCGCGACCTGAAAAAACATTTCGCCGTGCGCGGCAGCCCGCTCGAACGGAGCAAGAAGTTCGTCCATGCCGTGGATGGCGTCAGCTTCTCGGTGCCCAAGGGCAAGACGCTGGGCATCGTCGGCGAATCGGGCTGCGGCAAATCGACCACTGCCCGCCTGATCGCCCGGCTGATGGCGGCCGACGCCGGCAGCATGGTGTTCGACGGCGAAGGCGTCGAGGAATTCGGCGGCATCCGCCTGAAGGAATTCCGCCGCAACCTGCAGATGGTTTTCCAGGATTCCTTCGCCTCGCTCAACCCGCGCCTGACCATTGCCGAAACCATCGCCTACGGCCCGCGCGTCCATGGCATGCCGGCGGCCGAGGCGATGCGCCAGGCGCGCGACCTGCTGGCCCGGGTCGGGCTGGAGCCGGAGCAGTTCGCCAGCCGCTATCCACATGAGCTGTCCGGCGGTCAGCGTCAGCGGGTCAATATCGCCCGCGCCTTGGCCTTCGATCCGCGCCTGGTCATCCTCGACGAGGCGGTGGCGGCGCTCGACAAGTCGGTCCAGGCGCAGGTCCTCAACCTGCTGCAGGAACTCAAGGCCGAGCGTCAGCTGACCTACCTGTTCATCTCGCACGACCTGCACGTCGTGCATTACATCTCCGACTACGTGATGGTGATGTACCTCGGTCAGGTCGTCGAAACCGGCCCGGTTGAGCGCATCTACGGCCAGGCGGCGCATCCCTACACGCGGGCGTTGCTCTCCGCCGTGCCGTCGATGGACCCGGACAACCGGACGCAGGCCTCGCCGCTGGTCGGCGATCCGCCCAACCCGATCAACCCGCCGAGCGGCTGCCGCTTCCGCGACCGCTGCCCGCATGCCCATCCGGTCTGCGCCGCCCAAGCCCCGCTGCTGATCGGCATCGCCGGCGAGCCGGCGCATCAGGCCGCCTGCCATCTCAACGATCCGGCGTCCGGTCATCCCGCCGCCCTCACGGAGATTCAGCCATGACTACCCCCGTGGTTTCCCTGCAGGACTTGTCGGTGCAGTTTTGCGGCAGCCGCACCGCCAGCGCGCTGAACGAGGTCAATATCGAACTGGCGGCCGGCGAGGTGCTCGGCCTGCTCGGCGAATCCGGTTCCGGCAAGAGCGTCACGCTGCGTACCTTGCTGCGCCTGCACCCGGAACGGACGACCAAGGTCCAGGGCAAGATGCTGGTCGACGGCCAGGACGTGCTGGCCCTCAAGGGCCGGGCGCTCGATCTGTATCGCGGTGGCACGGTATCGATGGTTTTCCAGGAGCCGGGCCTGGCTTTCGACCCGGTTTACACCATCGGCCAGCAGATCACCGAAGCGATCCGCGCCCACGCCGCGATCAAGGAAAGCGCCGCCCGCGCCCAGGCCCTGGCGATGCTTGAACGAGTGCAGATTCCGCAGGCCAAACGTCGTTTCGACGCCTATCCGCATGAACTCTCGGGCGGCATGCGGCAGCGGGCGATGATCGCCCTAGCGCTGGCCTGCCAGCCCAAGCTGCTGCTCGCCGACGAGCCGACTACGGCGCTCGACGCCACGGTGCAGATCCAGATTCTGTTGCTGCTGCGCGAACTGCAGCGCGAAACCGGCATGTCGGTGATTTTCGTGACGCACGACATCGCCGCCGCCGTCGAAGTCGCCGACCGCATCGCCGTGATGTACGCCGGGCGCATCGTCGAGCAGGGGCCGGTCGGCCAGATCGTCCGGGCGCCGCGCCATCCCTACACCGCCGGCTTGCTCGCCGCGACGGTCGGCACCGAGAACCGCGGCCAGCCGCTGCTCGCGGTGCCCGGTTCGCCGCCCAACCTGGCCGCCTTGCCGCCCGGTTGCAGCTTTGCCCCGCGCTGCGCCCAGGCCAGCGAGCGTTGCCGGCGCGAGGTGCCGCCGCTGCAAACGCTGGGCAATCAGGCGCTGGCTTGCTGGCACCCAATCCTACCGCTGGCGGAGGCTGCCTGATGAACAGCGATCCTGTCGCAGCCGGCCGCGGCCGGGGCGGTCTGGCGGAAGATGTCTGCCGGCGCATCGCCGATGAAATCGTCCTCGGCAATCTGGCGCCGGGCAGCCGCCTCGACGAAGTCAGTCTGGCTGCCCGTTTCAATGTCTCGCGGACGCCGGTGCGCGAAGCCCTGAAACAGCTGGCCATCATGGGCCTGGTGGACACCCGGCCGAATCGCGGCTCGGTGGTGGCGGCGCTGAGCGTCGACCAGCTCGACCAGATGTTCGAGGCGATCGGCGAACTGGAAGCCGCCTGCGCCCGCCATGCCGCCTTGCGCATGACCGAGGCCGACCGGGCGCGGATGCTCGAACTGCACGCCGAGGGCCGGGCGGCGATGCAGGTTGGCGACATCGACCGCTACGACGCCGCCAACCTGGAACTGCACGCCACGATCATCCGCGGTTGCTACAACCCGGTGCTGATCGAACTGGCGACCAGCCTGCGCCACCGCGTTTCGAGCTTTCGCCGGACGCAGTTCCGCAACGTCGAGCGGATGGGCGAATCCTTCGAGGAACACACGGTGATCGTCGAGGCCATCCTCGCCCACGACGTCATCACCACTTACCGGGAGATGCGCTCCCACCTGCTTTCGGCCCGCAGCGCGACGAACCGCGTCGCGCCGGCCTGGGCCAGCCCCAATACCAATGGCAAATAAACGGAGACCGTCATGAATCCCATCCTCGCCACCCGCGGCGCCGTCGTCGCCTCGCACTCGCTGGCCTCCCAGGCCGGCCTCGACATCCTGCGCGACGGCGGCAACGCCATCGAGGCGACCATCGCCGTCGCCGCCACGCTGGCCGTCGTCTATCCGCACATGACCGGCATCGGCGGCGACGGCTTCTGGCTGATGCATGCGCCGGGCCAGCCGATGCGCTCGATCGATGCCTGCGGCGCGGCCGGTGCCGGCGTGACCCGCGATCTCTACCAGACGCTGTCGAGCATTCCTTGGCGCGGCCCGCTGGCCGCCAACACCGTGGCCGGCACGCTGTCCGGCTGGGGTGCCGCCTACCAATTCAGCCGCCGCAAATGGGGCGGCCGGCTGCCCTTCGCCCGGCTGCTCGAAAGCGCCATCCACTATGCCCGCGAAGGCTTTCCGGTAACCCATAGCCAGCAAGAGAACACCCGCAACAAGCTGGCCGAACTGAACATGCAACCCGGTTTTGCCACGGCTTTCCTGGCCGACGGCAAGGTGCCGGCGTACGGCCAGCGGCATCGTTTTCCGGCGCTGGCGGCAACGCTCGAACAACTGGCGCGGGCCGGCGCCGACGATTTCTATCGCGGCGAACTGGCGCAGCAGATCGGCGCCGACCTGGCCGCCGTCGGCAGCCCGCTCACCGCCGACGATCTCGCCCGGCACCAGGCCGAGCTCAAGGTGCCGCTCGAAGTCCAGCTCTCCTGCGGCAAGGTCTACAACCTGGCGCCGCCGACCCAGGGCCTGGCCTCGCTGCTCATCCTCGGCATCTACGACCGCATCCGTCAGGCCGGCTGGAGCCCGGACAACGTCGAAGGCATCCATGCGCTGGTCGAAGCGACCAAGCAGGCCTTCATGCTGCGCGACAAGCACGTCACCGATCCGGCGGCGATGAAGATCGATCCGGCCAGCCTGCTCGGCGACTCGACGCTGGCCGCCCTGGCAGCTGCCGTGCCGCTCGACAAGGCCAGCCCGTGGCCGGCCCCCAACTCGGATGGCGACACCACCTGGATGGGCGTCGTTGATGGCGAAGGTCGGGCGGTGAGCATGATCCAGAGCATCTACTTCGAATTCGGCAGCGGCGTTGTGTTGCCGCAGACCGGCATCTGGTGGCAGAACCGCGGCTGTTCCTTCGACCTGCGGCCGAACCAGCTGCGCAGCCTGGCACCGGGACGCAAGCCTTTCCACACGCTGAACCCGGCGATGGCCCGGCTCGCCGACGGCCGCCTGCTGGTGTACGGGACGATGGGCGGCGAGGGCCAGCCGCAGACCCAGGCGGCCGTCTTCTCGCGCTATGTCTGGGGCGGCCACAACGTCCGCTCGGCGGTGGCGGCGCCGCGCTGGCTGCTCGGCCGGACCTGGGCAGAGCAGAGCACGACGCTGAAGCTGGAGGCGCGCTACGCCCCCGAGATCGTCGCGGCGCTCCGCGCCATGGGCCACCCGGTCGAGGTGGTCGGCGCCTTCGACGAGCGCATGGGACACGCCGGGGCGCTGGTACTGCATCCCGACGGCTGGATCGAGGGCGGTGAGGATCCGCGCAGCGACGGCAGTGTGGCCGGCTGGTAAGGCAGGACTGGCGGACTTCTTCGAGCCTCAACAACAGGTCATTCAAATGAAATTCAAATTCGACTGGTTTCTCAAGGGCATGCTGATCGCCGTGGCGCTCGCCTTTCTCTGGCCGGCGCCCGGCGCCAAGGGCGGCTTCCTGCACCCGGAGCTGCTCAACAAGATCGGCATCGCGCTGGTCTTCTTCCTCAACGGCCTCGGCCTGTCGCTGGCCGCGTTGAAGGATGGCGCGCTGCGCTGGCGCGTCCATCTGCTGATCCAGAGCTGTACTTTCCTGGTCTTTCCGCTGCTCGGCTGGGGTCTGCTCAAGCTGAGCGGCGGCTGGCTGTCGCCCGATCTGCAGACTGGCTTCTTCTACCTCTGCGCCTTGCCATCGACCGTTTCGTCGTCGGTCGCGCTGACCGTCGCGGCGCGCGGCAACGTCCCGGTCGCCGTCTTCAACGCGACGCTGTCCAGCCTGATCGGCGTCGTCCTGACGCCGTTGTGGATGGCCTGGATACTCGGCCAGAGCGGCGGCGACTTCAACGTCGGGCCGGTGATCATCGACCTGCTGCTCTGGCTGGTCCTGCCGCTGGTCCTCGGGCAATTGGCGCGCCCGCTGCTGGCGACCTGGGCGACTCGCCACAAGGCGCGGATCCAGATAGTCGACCGGCTGACCATCCTGACGCTGGTCTACACCTCGTTCGCCGATACCGTGCAGCAGGGCGTCTGGTCGAACTACGGGCCGCTGGTGCTGGTCGAAACGGTGGTCGGCGCCAGCCTGCTGTTCTTCATCGTGCTGAGTCTCACCCGGTGGCTCTCCCGGGCCCTCGGCCTGCCGATGGCGGAGCGGATCGCGGCGGTGTTCTGCGGCTCGAAGAAAACTCTGGCTTCCGGGGTGCCGATGGCCCACCTGATCTTCGGCGCCAACCCGGCGCTCGGCCTGATCCTGCTGCCGATCATGATCTATCACCCGCTGCAGCTGGCGGTCGGCGGCGTGCTGGCCCAGCACTGGGCGGGGCGGCCGGCCGGGGATTGAGGCGGCGGCCGGGCGCCTGGCGGCAGCGCGGGCCAGGCGCGCGGCGCATACTGAATGCCGGCGGCGGGCGGATTGGCAGGTAATATCCGACTTCGCCCACTCCAGAGAAGCAATTCCCGAATGCCGATAGATGTAGAAGAAAAGCCCATGTACGCCGTCGTGGCGGCCGTTCAACTGCCCAGCGTCAGCGACGTCGAGTTCGAGGCCTCGCTCACCGAGTTGCGCGAACTGGCCAAAACGCTGGGTATCAAGGTGGTCCGCACCTTCGTCCAGAAACGCGCCAGTTTCGATACGACGGCCTACCTCGGGGTTGGCAAGCGGCAGGAAATCCACCACTACGTGAATCACGAAGCCGATTTCGCCGAGCTGGATGGCGCGGCACCCGGCATGCCCAAGGCCGGTTTTCTCGAGATCGGGGCGATCCTCGTCGACCACGAGATCTCGCCGTCGCAGGCGCGCAATCTGGAGAAGGACGTCGGTTGCGAGGTGATGGACCGGACCATGGTCATCCTCGAAATTTTTCACCGCAACGCGCGCTCCCGTGCCGCCAAGGCCCAGGTCGAAATCGCCCGCCTCGGCTACATGGCGCCGCGCCTGCGTGAGGCGGCCAAACTGGCCGGGCCGCAAGGCCGGCAGCGTAGCGGCGTCGGCGGCCGTGGGGCCGGCGAGTCGCACACCGAACTGGATAAACGCAAGATCCGCGACCGGATCGCCGAACTGCAACAGGAAATCATCGCGATGGATGCCGAGCGCCAGACCCAGCGCGCCCGCCGGCAAGGTCGCCAGGAACACGCCAGCGTCGCCCTGGTCGGCTACACCAATGCCGGCAAATCCACGCTGATGCGCGCCCTGACCGGCAGCGAGGTGCTGGTCGCCAACAAGCTGTTCGCCACCCTCGACACCACGGTGCGCGCCCTCCACCCGGAAAGCGTGCCGCGCGTGCTGGTCAGCGACACCGTCGGCTTCATCAAGAACCTGCCGCACGGCCTGGTCGCCTCGTTCAAATCGACGCTCGACGAGGCGCTGGATGCCTCGCTGCTGCTGCACGTCATCGACGCCAGCGATCCCGGCTTCGAACGCCAGCTCGAAGTGACCGACGAAGTGCTGGCCGAAATCGACGCCGATGCCGTGCCGCGCCTGCGCATCTTCAACAAGATCGACCACGTCGGCGATGAAGCGGCCCAGGCCGCATGCACGGCGGCCCTGCGCGATAAATATCCGGACTGCATCGTGATGAGCGCCCGCCGGCCGGACGAGGTCGCCAGCCTCCGCCAGACCATCGTCGCTTTTTTTCAGAAGGATCTGGTCGAGGACGAACTCTTCCTGTCCTGGTCGGCGCAGCAACTGCGCGGCGAGATCTACGCCAGTTGCGAAGTGCTGGAAGAACGCGCCGATGAGGACGGCGCCTTTTTCCGCGTGCGGTGCGAGGGCAGCGTCCTGCAGCGGCTGCGCGAACAGTTCGCGCCGCTGCGCTGAGTTCGGGGCGCCCGGGAGCAGGCGCCTGCTCTTGGGTGCGATGGCGTACAGACGGCGCGGCAGGCAATGCTTAGGTTGTGCTTTCATCCGCCTTTCGCGGATTTCTCAAGAGAGCCGACATGGACGAGCAGCGCCGTCACGTAACAGGATTCCCGGTCTGTCGGGACGCCGCCGAATGCCGGGCGGCCCTGGCTTCGGTGGGTGAGTGCCGCGCCATCGCCGGGATGCTTTCACGTGATTGAAATCCGCAAAGGTCAGGCGCCGGCACTGCTTCCGCGAGAGCAATTCAGTGTCCGTTTCCGTGCGGCCTATGTCGATCCGGCGTTTCGTGACGAAGACGGCTCGATTGCCCGTCTCGAAGAGATCGCCTGGCAGATCTATCAGGTTGGCCGCAAGTCGCCCTTTACCCGTAAGGCGGGGCCGGGTTATGCCGATCCGGACTACGAACTGTCCACCGAATGGCTGGCCACGAAAGAGCGCATCGAGCAGGCGCAGCGCCGGTGGTCGGAGACGGCGACGCCATCGCGGGTCTTGCTGGTCTGCGGCTCGGCCCGCAATGACGGCACCTGTCCGGGCGAGATGTCGAAGTCCTTCCGGTTGCTCGGACTGGCGAGCGAAGTTCTGACGCAGGCCGGAATCGATGTGGATGTCCTCGACCTCAGCCTGCTGACCTCTGAATACGGGCGGCACATCTACTCGTGCAAGGGCTGCGTGTCGACCGCCATGCCGCTCTGCCATTGGCCGTGCAGCTGCTACCCGAACCACACGCTCAATCAGACCAACGACTGGATGGCGGAAATCTACGAGCGGTGGACCGCCGCCCATGCCGTGATCATCGTCACCCCGGTTTATTGGTACCAGAGCCCCGGCCCCTTGAAGCTGATGATCGACCGGCTGGTTTGCGCCGACGGCGGCAATCCCGACCCGACTGCGACTTCCGGCAAGACGGCGAGCCTGGCCAAGGCCCTCGAGATGGCCGGCTGGGACTACCCGAAACACCTCGCCGGGCGGGCTTACGGGCTGGTCGTTCACGGCGACGTGGCCGGCGTCGAAGGCTCCCGCCGTGCGCTGTCGGACTGGCTCGACTGGATGGGCTTGATCGATGCCGGGGTAGAGGCCCGGCTCGACCGCTATATCGGCTATTACGCGCCGTATGCGACTAGCCACGAAGCACTCGACCAGGATGCCGCGGTGCAGGAAGAAACGCGCAATGTCGCACGGGCCGTCGCCAAGGCCGTGCAGGAACTGCGGGCCGGCCGCCTGCAGGCGGTGCAGCCGGTCTTGTCGCGGCCGCGACCGAAATAGGTGAATCGATGCGCCCGATCCCGATCCGGCTGTTGGCCGGCGCACTTTCGCCGGACGAGGCTCGGCGATGAAAAAATTCCCGATCGTCTGCATCGGCGGTTCGGCCGGCGGCCTCGATGCCTATATCCGTCTGTTGCAGAACCTCCCCGCCGACATGGGGGTGGCCATCGTCATCGTCAATCACATCACCCAAGTGCCGACGCAACTTCACGAGGTTCTGCCGCGCTTCACGACGATGCCGGTGGATCTGATTACCGAAGAGTTGCTGATCGAGCCGAATCGCGTGTTCATCATCCCGGCCAACCGCGATTTGCATGTTGCCGACGGCGTTTTCCGGCTCAAGCCCATCTCCAAGCCGCGCGGCTGGCCTGACGTGATCACGGTGTTTCTCCGTTCGCTGACCGACTGCTGGGACGGCAAGCTGATCGCGGTCATCGTCTCCGGCTACGATGGCGACGGCGCCGCCGCACTGTGCGGCATTCAGGACGCCGGCGGCATCACCATCGCGCAGAAACTGGCAACGGCAAGCCAGCCGGACATGCCGGAGAGTGCAATTGACACGGGTTGCATCGATTTCGTGCTGTCGCCGGAAAAAATCGCCGAGCAAATCGTCCGAATCGCCAACGCCGAAGTCTAGCGGCGGCGACCGCCGGCCCGCGCGCGGTTGATTGTGCCGCGCTGAAACCGGCCAATTTTCCGAATGTTGGCTCTACACTGGGTGGCGGATCGCGGCCCGGGGCCGAAGATCCGCTGCCATCCAGGTCCGACCGACAATATTCTGAAAATGCCAATTACCACTGCCAGCCACCGGCCGTCCGACGGTCCGGACGTCTTCCGATCACCTTATCGCGGCCGTTTCGCCCCGTCGCCGACCGGCCCGCTGCATTTCGGTTCGCTGATCGCCGCCGTCGGCAGCTATCTCGACGCGCGCAGCCAGGGCGGTGAATGGCTGGTCCGCATGGAAGACATCGATACGCCGCGCAACGTGCCGGGCGCGGCCGAGCAAATCCTCGTCACGCTGGAAGCTTTCGGCTTCGAGTGGGATGGCCCGGTGCTCTGGCAAAGCCGGCGCCGCGAGGCTTACCAGGCGGCGCTGGAAAGCCTGAAAGCGGCCGGGCTGGTTTATGGCTGTGCCTGTTCGCGCAAGGAAATCGCCGATTCGGCCGGGCGCCCGGCGATTGACGGCGGCCTGGCCTACCCGGGGCTTTGCCGCACTGGCCTGCCGCCCGGGCGGGCGGCGCGGGCCTGGCGGTTGCGGGTCGATGACCAGGAAATCGCGTTCACCGATCGGCTGCAGGGCCGGATCAGCCAGCACCTCGAACGCGACGTCGGCGATTTCGTGCTGCGCCGCGCCGACGGTCTGTTCGCCTATCAACTGGCGGTGACCGTGGACGATCATTTCCAGGGTATTTCCGATATCGTGCGCGGCGCCGATCTGCTGGCTTCGACGCCGCGCCAGATCTGGTTGCAGCGTTGCCTAGGTTTTGCCGAGCCGCGCTATGCCCACTTGCCGGTGGCGAGCAATGCGGCCGGCGAGAAGCTCTCCAAGCAGACCCTGGCGCCCGCGCTGGCGACCGACCGGGCGGCCGCCGAACTGGTCGCCGCCTTGCGCTTTCTCGGTCAGGCGGCGCCGGCCGAGCTGGCCCGTGCGCCGCTCGCCGAGGTTTGGGCCTGGGCCCGTGCCAACTGGTCCTTTGCCGCCATCCCGCGGCAGGCCGCTATTCCTCTATCGGATCCGGGCTGACGCCCGGCGTTTCTTCGTCGGCCCGCCAGTGTTTTGGTCCGTAGCCGGTGAGACCGACCAGAACGCGGACCAGGCCGTAACTCAGCCAACGCATGAAGTGGGAGTGCCAGGGCTGGCGGCTCAGATCGTCGCGGCGGATTTCGCGGCTGCCGGAGGCCAGTGCCGCCTTGATGCTGGCTTGCAGCTGGCCGGCGAAAACGGCATCGTCGATAACCAGATTGGCTTCCTTGGCGAGCAGCAGGCTGAACGGGTCGATGTTGGAAGAGCCGACGGTGGCCCACTGGCCGTCGATCACCGCGACCTTGGCGTGCATGAAGCTTTTTTCGTACTCGAAGATCCGGATGCCCTGCTCGAGCGCTACGGCATAGAGCGCCTGGGTGGCATATTGGAGCATCGGGTGGTCGGTCTTGCCCTGGGTCAGAATGGTGATGGCGACGCCGCGCCGGGCGGCGGCCTGCAGCGCGAGACCGAAGCGGACGCCGGGCAGGAAGTAGGCGTTGGCGATCAGTATCTCGTGTTGCGCCGTGGCGATGGCTTCCATGTAGGCATGCACGATGTCGTTGCGGTGCCGGATATTGTCGCGGATCAGGAAGGCGGCCGATTGCGAGCCGCTGACCTCGGCCGGCGGCAGCAGCGGCGGATCGAGCCGGAAACGGCGCTTGAAATTGACCCAGGCGACGATTTCCCACATCCGGCGAACCGCATGGTGCATCGGGCGCAAGATCGGGCCCTCGATGTGCACGGCGTAGTCGTAGCGCGGCCGCATCTCTTCCGGCGCGTTGTCGTCGTCGATGATGTTGATGCCGCCGACAAAGGCGATCCGCGCGTCGATCACCACCAGCTTGCGATGCAGACGGCGCAGCCTGTGGCGGCGCATGTGAAAGCGGCCGATTTCCGGCCGGTAGAGCATGGCGCGGACGCCGGCGGCGGTCAGCCGCGGCAGGAAGTCGGCGGTGAAATTCCGCGCCCCGAAGCCGTCGACCGTGACATTGACCTGGACGCCGCGCTCCGCAGCCCGGCAGAGTGCCGCGGCGACTTCGTGGCCGACCGGGTCGGCGGCGAATATATAGCTTTCGAGGAAAATTTCGAGCGCCGCCGCGTCGATGGCGGCGAGCAGGGCAGGGAAGTACTCCGCCCCCGAGTTGAGCAGCGTCAGTCGGTTGCCCGGCAGGAATTCAGGCGACATCTCGCGTCAGATGGGCCGATAGTGCGGCGTGGTCGGAGATGGCGGACCACGGCTCGCCGAAATGCACCTCGGTGCGCTCTACCCCGAAGCCGCGTACATAGATCCGGTCGAGCCGGAACATCGGCCGCGCCGCCGGAAAACTGCACACCGGCCGCCCGGCCCCGTGGCTGAATACTTCGCTCAGGCCGAGGCGCTGGGCCAGCTGGACGTCGGCCCGGTTGTGCCAGTCGTTGAAGTCGCCGGCGATGATCAACGGCGCATCCGGCTCGGCCATGTCCTCAAGGTATTTGGCCAGGGCGCCCATCTGCTTGCGCCGGGAATAGCCGAACAGCGACAGATGGACACAGACGCAATGCGCCGCGGGACCATTCGGCAAGTCGATCCGGCAATGCAGCAGGCCGCGTTTTTCGAACTTCAGGTGCGTCACGTCCTGATTGTGCGAGTGCAGGATCGGAAAGCGCGAGAGGATCGCGTTGCCGTGGTGGCCATGGTCGTAGATCATGTTGCGGCCATAGGCCGAGGCCTGCCAGATATCCTCGGCGAGAAATTCGTGCTGCGCTTCGGCCGGCCAGTTTTTGTGGGTTTCGGCATGACCGATATGCAACCCCTGGACTTCCTGCAGAAAGACGATGTCGGGATTGAGATGGCGCAGCCGCTCGCGCAACTCATGCACCATCATCTTCCGGTTGAACTGCGAAAAGCCTTTGTGGATGTTGTACGTGGTGACGTGCAGGGCGGGTTGGGTCATCGCCGGCTCAGGAGATTTCCAGCATGCGGTCGAGGGCCAGCTTGGCCAGCTTGGCCTCATGTTCCGGTACCTTGATCTGATTGACGATCTTGCCCTCGGCCAGATTCTCCAGCGTCCACGCCAGATGCTGCGGATCGATGCGCTGCATCGTCGAGCACATGCAGATGGTGGTGGCCATGAACTGGACGATCTTGTCTTGCGGCAAAACTTCTTTTGCCAGCCGGTCGACCAGGTTCAGCTCGGTGCCGACCAGCCAGCGCGTACCTGCCGGCGCTTCCTTGATGGTCTTAACGATGTGTTCGGTCGAGCCGACGTAGTCGGCGGCGGCGCAGACTTCGAAATTGCATTCTGGGTGGGCGATCACCCTGCCCTCCGGGTACTTGGCGCGGAAGGCGTCGATCTGCGACTTCTGGAACATCTGGTGCACCGAGCAGTGGCCCTTCCACAGCAGGATCTTCGCCTTCTTGATCTGCGCCGGGGTCAGTCCGCCGAGTTCGAGGTCGGGGTCCCAGACCACCATCTCGTCCATCGGAATGCCCATGTTGTGGCCGGTCCATCGGCCGAGATGCTGGTCGGGGAAGAACAGCACTTTCGGACGACGCTCGAAGGCCCATTTGGCGATGGTGCCGGCGTTCGACGAGGTGCAGACGATGCCGCCGTGCTCGCCGCAGAATGCTTTCAGGTCGGCCGCCGAGTTGATGTAGGTGACCGGCGTCACTTCTTCCTCGGCATTTAGCACCGAGTTCAGTTCGCGCCAGCAGCGTTCGACTTTGGCCAGGTTGGCCATGTCGGCCATCGAACAGCCGGCGGCGAGGTCGGGCAGGATGGCGACCTGGTGCGGCGCGGTCATGATGTCGGCGACTTCGGCCATGAAATGCACGCCGCAGAAGATCACGTATTCTGAATCGGTCTGCGCGGCGAGCTTCGAGAGCTTCAGCGAATCGCCAGTCAGGTCGGCATATTGGTAGATGTCGGCGCGCTGGTAATGGTGGCAGAGGATGACCGCCTTCTTGCCGAGCTTGGCGCGGGCAACGCGGATGTGTTCCTGGCAGGCTTCGTCGGAGAGGTTGTTGAAGGGAGCGAATACGAGGGGCTGATCGGCTTGCATTGGATTCTTTTCGAAGGTTAAGCTGCCAGACTGACGGCGCCTAGGACAGACAACATGCTTGGAGAAAGATTCTATCATCGCTGTTTCGCTGCCCTGCTGCTGGTCTCCGGACTGAGTGTCCAGGCGGCCGACCCGGCGGTCGAGGCCGGCCTCGATGAAACGGCGATCCGGCCGCCGCCGCGCTCGATCAACGACATTACGCGGATGCTCGCCGACTATCGGCAGAACGACGATCTGCTGCGCCAATTGCGCGCCACGGCCGAGGCGCCGGTGCCGCAAAGCACCGAGCGCAAGGGGCTGTTCGACTTCTACTGGCGGCGTGGTCAGGCGGCCGGCGAACTGGGCCAGGTGCAACAGCAGATCGACGATCTGACGTTGGCCGTGCGCTACGGGCAAAGCGGCGACCCGGAATTTTCCCGCGCCATGCGCGGCTTGGCACAAGCCGAGCGCCTGGGCGGCAATTTCCTCTCGGCGCAGCGCTATGCCGAGGAAGCGCTCAAACATATCCCGCAGAATAATCAGGGGCAATTGATCGGTGCCTATGGGCAGATGGTGGGCATGGCATCGCAGCTCGGCGATTTCGAGATGGCGAAACAGAACCTGGACAAGCTGGAAGCAACGCTCAATACGCTCCGGAGCGGCAAGAATTGGGCGAGCCGCTCGCATTTCTGGCTGAGTTCCTACGAGAAGGCGCGCGGCGAGAACTTCGCGATGGCCGGCAAGCTGGTCGAGGCGGCTGCCGCTTATCGCAAGAGCCAGCGCGAAAACCAGTTGGCCTTGGCCGATTTGCCGGCCTTGCGGGCGGCCGGGCGCGACGCGCCGACACCGGAAGTGTTGCAGCAATCGGCGGAAGGTCTGGAGCGCAGCCTGGCGCAGGTCCTGCTCAATCAGGGCAGGCTGGTCGAGGCCGAGGCCATGGCGCGCTCGGCGATCGAGCACACGCTGAAGCGGGCCGGTCGCTCGTCGCCCGACGTGGCGCGCGGTCTCCGCGTACTGGCCGGGATCATCGCCGAGCAGGGGCGTTATGCCGAATCGGCAAAACTCTCCGAGGCCGCGCTCGATACCGTACTGGCCAGCGGTGCGGCGCCGCATTCGCTGAGCGTGCTCGGCGCCTTGCGCGCCAACCTGGCGGCCCAGGTGGCGCTGGGCAACGACGCCAAGGGGCTGGCCATCTACGAGCGCATCCGCCAGGTGGCCGAGCATGCGCCGGAGTTGTCGGCGCAGGTGCTGCGCGGCGATCTAGATGTCGTCCAGGCCTATCTGCGCACCGGCAAGCCCGAGGCGGCCGAGCGCATGGCGGCCGAGATGCTCGAGCGGACGCGCAAGCAGATGGGCGAAAAAGCCCTGCGTACCTCCGAAATCCGTGCCTTCCACGCCATGGCGCTGGCCGATCAGGGCAACCGGGGGGCAGCCCTGACGGCTTTCCGCCAGGCCTTGCCGGTGCTGGTCGAGCGCCTGCGCAGCGACAGCGAGGCGGAAACCGGCAGCATGCGCCGGCAGCAGCGCCTGATCGGCATTCTCGAACGCTACATCCGCCTGCTCGCCGAGATGCAGGGCACGGCCAGCTTGCCCAGCGGCTTCGATGCCGCCAACGAGGCTTTCGTGATGGCCGATCTGGCGCGTGGCAGTTCGGTGCAACGGGCGCTGACCCGCAGCGCGGCGCGCGCTGCCATCAGCGATCCCGATCTCGCCCAGCTGGCGCGCGAGGAGCAGGATGCCCAGCGCCGCAGCAATTCCCTCAACGATCTGCTCAGCCAGTTGCTGTCGGCCTCGCCCGAGCAGCAACTGCCGGTCATCCAGGCCAAGATCCGGGCCGATATCGAGGGGCTCAAACAGACCCGGGAACGGCTGAAGAAGGAAATCGGCCAGCGTTTCCCGGAATATGCCCGGCTGGTCGATCCGCCGCCGGTCAACATGGCGGATGTGAGCAAAATGCTGCATCCGGGCGAAGTGATGCTGTCCTGGTATTTCGGCCAACGCGGCGCGCATGCTTGGGCGATTACCGCCGACGGGCGTAGTCGCTTTGTTGCGCTGCCGACCGATCGCGCCACCATGGCGGCCGCCGTCGTCCAGTTGCGCCGGGCGCTCGATGCCGAGGCGCCGACCGTCGAGCAGATTCCAGCCTTCGATACGCTGCTGGCGCATCGTCTCTATCAGGACCTGTTCGGGCCGGTCGCCGAGTTGTTGCAGGGCGCGACGACATTGCTCGCCGTGCCGCACGGCGAGCTTGGCCAACTGCCACTCTCCCTGCTGGTGACGGCGGCCACGCCGCAGCCGGTCAAGGGCGGCGTGATTTTTTCGAGCTATCGTCAGGTGCCCTGGCTGTTGCGCCAGATGGCGGTGGCGCAACTGCCCTCGGTGACTGCCTTGGCCAGCCTGCGCCGCTCGCGCCCCGGGGCGGCCGACCGGCTGCCGTTCATCGGCTTCGGCGATCCGTATTTCAGCGCGGAGCAGGCGAGCGAAGCCGACAAAGTGGCGGCCAAAAAAGCCTCCACGGTGCAGGTGGCGACGCGCGGCCTGCCGTTGCACCGGCGCAACGTGCCGCATACCCAGGCGGTCGACTCGGCCGAACTGGCCCTTTTGCCGCGCCTGCCGGATACGGCGCAGGAAATCCGCGAAATCGCCAAGGCGCTCGGGGCAGATCCCGTGCGCGATATTTTCCTCAACCAGCAGGCCAGCGAAAAAACGGTTTTTGCCGCCAACCTGGCCAACCGCCGGGTCGTCATGTTTGCCACGCACGGTCTGGTGCCGGGCGAGTTGAACGGCCTGAGCCAGCCGGCGCTGGCCTTGAGCGCGCCAGGTGTCAGTGGTGGTTCCGGCGATGGCCTGCTGACCCAGGAGGAAATCCTCTCGCTCAAGCTCAATGCCGACTGGGTCGTCCTCTCGGCCTGCAATACTGCGGCCGGTGAGGGCTCGGGCAGCGAAGCGGTGTCCGGCCTCGGGCGTGCCTTTTTCTATGCCGGCGCACGCGCCTTGCTGGTTTCCAACTGGCCGGTCGAGACCGAAGCGGCGCGCGGCCTGATGACCGACCTGTTCCGCCGGCAGTCGGCTGACGCCGCGCTGGGCAAGGCGGAGGCGCTGCGCCAGGCGATGCTCGGCATGGTGGACGGCCCCGGCAAGGTTGATGGCAAGACGGGCAAGCCGCTTTTCAGCTATGCTCATCCCCTGTTCTGGGCGCCGTTTGTGCTCGTAGGCGATTGAAAGGAAAAGGGAATGTCAAAAATAAAGATGATCGGTCTCGGTCTGGCAGGCTTTCTGTGTGCGCTGTCGGCAGACGCGGTGACCCTGATCAAGGCCGACGAGGCGAAGTTGCCGCCGGCCGCCGGCGTCATTGCGACGCGCGGCATCACGCGCGGCCCGGCGATCAAGGTGCTGACGCCGGACCTCGCCAGCCTGAGTTCGCCCTTCGATCTGAAAGTCAGTTTTGAGGCGCGCGGCGGCGCCAAAATCGATCCGGCCGCGACCAAGGTCATCTATCTCAAGGCCAAGCCGGTCGACCTGCTGCCCAGGGTCAAATCCGCCTTGAGTGAAAACGGGCTCGATCTGCCCGGCGCCGAAACGCCGCCTGGCGAGCACCAGATCCAGATCATCGTGCAGGACAGCGAAGGCCGCAGCAGCCAGGTCGTGCTGACCTTGAACGTGGTCAAGTAAATGAAGTGTCCGTACTGCGCGTCGGAAATCGCCGACGAGGCGCTGGTTTGCGCCGTCTGTCGCCGTGATCTTTTCCTGGTCAAGCCATTGCTTGAGCGCATCGCCGATCTTGAAGCGCAGCTGGCCGGGCGGCCGGTGCCGGACGAGCCGCTGGCGGCCGATGCTGACGACGTGGCTGGTGCGCCGGAGGCGCTGCCGGTGGCCGCGCCGCAGTATTCCCTGCGGCTGGCGCTGCTCTGCCTGCTGCTACCGCTTCTCCTTTTACTGTTCGGCCACTGGCTGATGGTTTTCATCTATGACGCCAAGGTGCTCTACCTGCGGGTCTTTGCCTTGCTGCTGCCCTTGCCCTTCGGTTTTGTTTTTGCCCGGGCCAGCCGGCTGTCTCTCCTTTCCGGTGTGCTGCTCGCCTTTGGCGTCGCGCTGCTCGCCGTGTTCGGGATGAGTGCGATCACCGCACAGATCGATCAGGTGCCGCTCTGGCCGCAGGGCGCGGTGGAGATTCGCGAATTCATCGAGTTTGCGGCGAGCATTGGTCTCAGCTTTATCACCGGCCTCTGGCTGTATCGCTGGGCCGAGCAGCGTATCCTGCAGAAGCAGGTTGTGCTCAACCGTCTGCGCGCCGCCGGTGTGGGCGGCCTGGGGAATGGCGGACTGACTGAATCGCTGACGCGCTGGAGTGATTTTGGTAGTGCCGCAGTCGCGCTATGCACGACTGCGATGTCGATTTATACCGGCCTGAAGGGGCTGGCCGGCTGATTGCCCGGGCTCAGCCCTGCATCCACGGCAGGCCGGCGTGGCGCCAGCCACCGATGTTGTTGCGCTGGCCGTTGGCATCCTTGTCGCCTTCGAAGCCTTCGAGGATGTTGTAGCTGTTGGCGTAACCGGCTTCGGTTGCAGCCGTTGCCGCGGCGACCGAACGGACGCCGCTGCGGCAGAGAAAGAGCACGGCCGCTTCCGGATCGACCTGGCGCTGCAGTTCGGCGAGAAAGTTCGGATTGCGGATGCCGCCGGGATACTGGTTCCATTCGATTTCGACGGCGCCCGGTACGCGGCCAACCCAGTCCTGCTCGGCGCGTGTCCGGACATCGACGAGCCGGGCACCGGGGGCGAGGCGGAGCAGGTCAAAAGCTTCCTGCGGCGTCAGTTCGCCGTTGTAGGCGCGCCCCAGAGCCTGGCTGCGGGCCTGGGCCAGGGTAAGGATCTCGGTTAACTTTCCCATAATGAATGGCTGCTAGAATCGTGGCCCGACAGTATAGGGCAGACAACATGGAACACGGACAACCCCCGCAAACACAGGCCTCGCCGGCCGATCGGGCGGTCGAGGCGCAACGCGCCACCTGGGTCAGCGTCGCAGTCAATCTGGTGATGACCGTGGTGCAGTTGCTGGTCGGCTGGCTGGCCCACTCGCAATCGCTGGTCGCGCACGGGCTGCATTCGTTCTCCGATCTGCTGTCGGATTTCCTGGTGATCTACGCCAGCCGGGAGAGTGCCCATCCGGCCGACCAGTCGCATCCCTACGGCCATGCCCGCGTCGAAACCGCAGCCACGCTGCTCCTCGGCGTATCGCTCAGCTTGATCGGCGGCGGGATCCTGTGGGAATCCGGCATGCGTCTGCAGCACATCGAGGCGCTGCCGGCGGTCGAGTTTTCGGCCTTCTGGGTGGCGGTGGCGACCGTCGTTTCCAAGGAGGTGCTCTATCGCTACCTGATCAAGGTCGCCGAACGGCTGCGTTCCCAACTGATGATCGCCAATGCCCTGCATACACGGGCCGATGCCGCTTCGGCACTGGTCGTCGTGGTCGGTATCGGTGGCGCGCTGCTCGGCTGGTCGTTTCTCGACCTGCTGGCGGCGGCGCTGATGGGTTTCATGATCCTGCGCATGGGCGCCGGTTTGGCCTGGGGGGCGATCAAGGAGCTGATCGATACCGGGCTGGACGAGGCGCAGGTCGACGCCATCCGCCTGAGCTTGCTGGCGACGCCCGGCGTGCGCGGCTTGCATGAGCTGCGGACGCGGCGCATGGCGCATCAGGCACTGGTCGATGCACATGTCCAGGTCGATGCCCGGATCAGCGTTTCGGAAGGCCACCGCATTGCCGAATCGGCGCGCGCCAGGGTTTTGCGCGAGCACCCCGAGGTCCTCGATGTGCTGGTCCATATCGACCCGGAAGATGATTTCGACCCCGACCAGATGGTGGTCCGCCTGCCATCCCGCGAAGTTTTGTTGCAGGAATTGAAACCGCTGCTCGCCGAGTTGCCCGAGCCGGAAAAGATCGTGCTGCATTACCTGGGCGGCGGTGTCGAAGTCGAGGTGTTTCTCGGTCACGCCTTTTTCGAAAACGGCGAGGTCTTGCGCCGGGCTGAGTCGGTGGTCGCCGCCCGTCTGCACGAACACCCGACAATCCGTGCGGTGTCCTTGAATTGCATGATTGCACCAATATAGTGCGCATTGTTATTGTTGGCACAAACTTGGTGCGTTAATTTCTTGCTTAAACCCTGTATCTCCTTGTGGCAAAATACAAAGTCTAGCTGCCGGACTTTGGCACGCTTTCTGCTAATTTCCCCGCGTTGAAATTTTTTATTGGCGCCGGATCAACCGGCACCCTGTTTTCTTAGGAGACTTACGCTCATGGCAACCCCGCAAGACGTGATGAACATGGTCAAGGAAAACGACGCCAAGTTCGTCGATTTCCGTTTTACCGATACCCGCGGCAAGGAACAGCACGTCACCGTGCCGGTCTCCGCTTTTGACGAAGACAAGTTTGAAAACGGCCACGCTTTCGACGGTTCCTCCATTGCTGGCTGGAAGGGCATTCAAGCTTCCGACATGCAACTGATGCCGGATCCCGCCACCGCCTACATCGACCCGTTCTTCGACGAAACCACCATCGTCATCACCTGCGACGTCGTCGACCCGGCCGATGGCCGTGGCTACGACCGCGACCCGCGCTCGATCGCCAAGCGCGCCGAAGCCTACCTGAAGTCTTCCGGCATTGGCGACACCGCCTACTTCGGCCCGGAACCCGAATTCTTCATCTTCGACTCCGTCGAGTGGAACGTCGACATGTCGGGCTGTTCGCTGAAGATCTACTCGTCCGAAGCGGCCTGGACCTCCGGTGAGAAGACCGAAGGCGGCGGCGGCACGGGCCACCGTCCGACCGTGAAGGGCGGCTATTTCCCGGTTCCCCCGGTCGACAGCCTGCACGACATCCGTTCCGCCATGGTGCTGACCCTGGAATCCCTGGGCGTGCCGGTTGAAGTTCACCACCACGAAGTCGCCACTGCCGGTCAGTGCGAAATCGGTACCGTGTTCTCGACCCTGGTCAAGCGCGCCGACTGGACCCAGATCCTGAAGTACGTGGTGCACAACGTTGCCCACCAGTACGGCAAGACCGCCACTTTCATGCCGAAGCCCATCGTTGGCGACAACGGTTCCGGCATGCACGTTCACCAGTCGATCTGGAAAGACGGCAAGAACCTGTTCGCCGGCGACGGCTATGCTGGTCTGTCGGAAATGGCCCTGTTCTACATCGGCGGCATCATCAAGCACGCCAAGGCCCTGAACGCCATCACCAACCCGGGCACCAACTCCTACAAGCGTCTGGTTCCGCATTACGAAGCACCGGTCAAGCTGGCTTACTCCGCCAAGAACCGTTCCGCTTCCATCCGCATCCCGTACGTTGCCTCGACCAAGGCCCGTCGTATCGAAACCCGCTTCCCGGATCCGATCGCCAACCCGTACCTGTGCTTCTCGGCGCTGATGATGGCCGGTCTGGATGGTATCCAGAACAAGATCCACCCGGGCGACCCGGCTGACAAGAACCTGTACGATCTGCCGCCGGAAGAAGACGCGCTGATCCCGACCGTCTGTGCCTCCCTGGAAGAAGCTCTGGATGCGCTGGACAAGGATCGCGAGTTCCTGACCCGTGGCGGTGTCTTCTCCAACGACTGGATCGATGCCTACCTCAGCCTGAAGATGGAAGAAGTGAACAAGGTTCGCATGACCACCCACCCGGTGGAGTTCGACCTGTACTACTCCTGCTAAGCGGTTCAGTAGCCAATAAAGGGCGGGTTTTTCCCGCCCTTTTTTTGTGCACTTTTCGGCGCGCCGGCCGTTAAGTCCGGTACACTAAATCGGTTACGAGGATCGATGACGATGACACGCAGTGCCCTTGCTTTACTGATTGCCACGCTGGCCGTTCCGGCCTCGGCGCAGACCATTTACAAATGTATCGATGCCAATGGTGGAACGCTGATTTCCAATGCGCGTGTCGACAAGAACTGCAAGGCCATCGTCAGCGGCCCGGAATCGACGATTCCCGCGCCCAAGGCCAGGCCGGCCGGGGCCGCAGCCAACCCGACGCCATCCAGTTTCCCGCGGGTGCAGGAAGATACCCAGAAGGCGCGCGACGGCGACCGTCGGCACATTCTCGAACAGGAATTGGCCGGCGAGCAGCGCAACCTCGATCTGGCGCGCAAGGACCTCAGCGAGCAGGAAGGTCTGCGTGGTCCGGCCGATCGTCTGGCCCCCTATCGTGACCGGGTTGGGCAACATGAGCGCAACATCCAGGCGATCCAGAAGGAACTGGGCAACCTTCGCTAGTTGTTGGTCGATAGTCGTTGGTTGTTAGCTGAAATTTGGGGGGCGCTGTGGCGCCCCTTGTTGTTGCCAAAGACTACCGACTAATAACTATCAACTAGCTTTCACCTTGTACCAGGCGGCGTACAGGGCCGGCAGGAAAATCAGGGTGAGCGCCGTGGCGACGATCAGGCCACCCATGATGGCGACCGCCATCGGCCCGAAGAAATCGTTGCGCGACAGCGGAATCATCGCCAGCACGGCGGCCGCGGCGGTCAGCACGATCGGCCGGAAACGCCGGACGGTCGATTCGACGATCGCTTCCCAGCGCGGCTTGCCGGCCGCCATGTCCTGTTCGATCTGGTCGACGAGGATCACCGAGTTGCGCATGATCATGCCGAACAGCGCAATGCTGCCGAGCAGCGCCATGAAGCCGAAGGGCTGATTGAAGACGAGCAGGAACAGCGCAATGCCGATGATGCCGAGCGGCGCGGTCAACAACACCATGACGACCCGCGAAACGCTCTGCAACTGGATCATCAGGATGGTGATCACGGCGAGCAGGAAGATCGGAATGCCGGCGATGACCGAAGTCGAACCCTTGGCCGACTCCTCCACCGAGCCGCCGGTGACGATCCGGTAGCCCTCGGGCAGCGCCGCCTGGACGGTGGCGATTTCCGGGGCGAGGCGGTCGACGATGGTGGCCGGTTGCGTCTTGCCATACAGGCTGCCGCGCACGGTGATCGTCGGCAGGCGGTCGCGGCGCCAGATCAGGCCGGGTTCGAAATCGTATTTGAGGCGGCCGATCTGGCTCAGCGGCACGCTCTTGCCGCTCCGCGTCGGCACGGCCAGATCGGGCAAGGCCGCCAGATGGGTCCGCTCCTCGCGGTCGCCGCGCAAGACGACATCGATACTCTTTTCGCCCTCGCGGTAGCTGGTCACCGTATAGCCATTCAGCGACATGTTGAGCAGCGCCGCCAGGTCCTGGCTGGACACGCCGAGCAGGCGCGCCTTGTCCTGGTCGATCTCGATGTCGACGGCTTTGGAGAGTTCGCTCCAGTCGAAATTGACGTTGGAAATCTCCGGGTTCTTGCGCATGATTTCGGCGACCTGGTCGGCGGTCTTGCGCAGCGTCGCCAGATCCTCGCCGGAGACGCGGAACTGGATCGGATAGCCGACCGGCGGCCCGTTCTCGATCCGGCTGATATTGCCCCGGGCGCTGAAGCTGGCGCTGTCGAACAGTTTGATCAGCCGGCTGCGCAAGGCTTCGCGGGCTTCGACGCTGCGCGCCACGATGACTAGCTGGCTGACGTTGCTGGCCGGCAGCTGCTGATCGAGGCCAAGGTAGTAGCGCGGCGAGCCCGAGCCGACGTAGGTGATGTAGTGCTCGAACTGGTCGAACTCCTGCTTGTCCTTGTCCAGCCAGGCTTCCAGCTGCTTCGTCTCGGCATCGGTGGCGCTCACCGAAACACCTTCCGGCAGGCGCATTTCGACGGTCAGTTCGAGGCGCGTCGAGTTCGGGAAGAACTGCTTTTGCACCTTGCCCATGCCGACGATCGCCAGGGCGAACAGCGCGACGGTGATGCCGATGATCAGCCAGCGCCGCCTGACGCACCAGTCGACCAGGTGGCGGAAGCGGGTGTAGAAAGGCGTGCCATAGACGTCATGGTCGGCGCTGTGGGTGCCGCCGCCCAGGCCGAGCTTGGCGAGGCGGGAGGCGAGGCGCGGCAGGTGGCGTTCGAGCCGGCCGGGTTGGCGCGGGGCGCGCGGATTGGGCAGCAATTTGTAGCCCAGCCACGGAATGGCGACGACCGCCGCCAGCCACGAAATGAGCAGGGCGACCGCATTGATCTGGAAAAAGGCGAAGGCATATTCGCCGGTCGCCGACTTGGCCAGCGCAATCGGGATGAAACCGGCGACGGTGACCAGCGTGCCGGAGAGCATCGGCCCGGCCGTGCTGGTATAGGCGAACGAGGCGGCGCGGGTGCGTTCCCAGCCCTGCTCCATCTTCACCCACATCATCTCGACGGCAATGATCGCATCGTCGACCAGCAGGCCGAGGGCGAGCACCAGCGCGCCGAGCGAGACCTTGTGCAGGCCAACGTTGAAGAGGTTCATGGCGAGGAAGGTGGCGGCCAGCACGAGGGGGATGGCAATGGCGACGACCATGCCGGTGCGCAAGCCGAGACTGATGAAGGTGACGAGCAGGACGACCAGGATCGCCTCGGCCAGCGCATGCGTGAATGCCGCGACCGAGCGCTTGACGGCGGCCGGCTGACTGGCCGATTCGCTGATTTCAACGCCGAGCGGCAGCGCGGCATTGAGCGCCGCGATGCGGGCGTCGAGCGCCTTGCCGAGCACGATGATGTCGCCGCCCTTGCTCATCGAGACGCCGATCGCCAGCGCCTGCTTGCTGTTGAAGCGGACCCGGGTGGTCGGTGGGTCGCTGGTGCCGCGCCGGACGGTGGCGATGTCGCCGAGTCGGAAACTGCGGCTACCCGAGCGGATCAGCGTATCGGCGACGGCCTGTACGGTATCGAAGGCGCCGCCCGGGCGAATCTGGATGCGCTCGCTCTCGGTCTCGAAAAAGCCGGCGCCGCCGACAGCATTCTGCTGGCTGAGTGCCTGAACGATGACCGACTGGTCGATGCCGAGCGTCGCCAGTTTGGTATTCGACAGTTCGATGAAGATCTTTTCGTCCTGAATCCCGAAAATCTCCACCTTGCCGACATTCGGCAGGCGCAGCAGGTCGTCGCGGATGCGCTCTGCCGTGTCCTTGAGCTGCGGGTAATCGAGCCCTTCGGCGGTCAGCGCGTAAATGTTGCCGAACACATCGCCGAATTCGTCGTTGAAATACGGGCCCTGAACGCCGCTCGGCAGCGTCTGGCGGATGTCGCCGATCTTCTTGCGGACCTGGTAATAGACGTCCGGAACGGCGGCAGGGGGCGTGCTGTCCTTGGCGACGAACATCACCGTCGATTCGCCGGGCCGGGAATAGCTCGAAACGCGTTCGATAAAGGGCGTTTCCTGCAGCTTCTTCTCGATCTTGTCGGTGACCTGCTGTTCCATCTGGCGGGCTGTGGCGCCCGGCCACAGGGTGCGGATCACCATCACCTTGAAGGTGAAGGGCGGGTCTTCGGCCTGACTCAGCTTGCCGTAGGCAAAAACGCCCATCAACGCGATGGCGAACAGGAAATAGCCGACCAGCGTGCGGTGATGCAGCGTCCAGTCGGAAAGGTTGAAGCGCTGGCTCACGATCTAGCGCTGCCGGGCCGGCGGGGTGACCGGCTTGGCGTCCACGCTTTGCCCGGCGACCAGCCGGCCGGCGCCGGCCGCGACGACCAGCTCGCCGGCCTGCAGCCCGGCGGCGACCAGGGCGCCATCTTCGCGGTAGCCGGCCAGCTTGATCGGCCGCGGCTTGGCCTGGCCGTCGCTGACTACCCATACCGTCGGCCCGTCGCCGCGGTCGATCACCGCGCCGAGCGGGACGAGCAGGGCCGCATCGTCGGCGCCATCGAGCGCGACGCGGGCGGTCATGCCGAGCTTGAGGCCGGGCGGCGGGTTGTTGATCCGGATGCGCGCCGCGTAGGTCCGGGTTGCCGGGTCGGCGGCCGGCGCCAGTTCGCGCAATTCGCCGCTCATCCGGCTGTCCTGGTCGGCCCACAGCAGGACGGCAATGGCCTTGGCCGCCTTCAGTTCGGCCAGCCGGCTTTCCGGGACGGCGATGGCGACTTCCTTTTCCTCTGGCCGGGCCAGCCGGAAAACCGCCTGGCCGGCACTGACCACCTGTCCGGCTTCGGCCAGTACGGCAGTGACGATGGCCGGGAATTCGCTGCTCAAGGTGCCGTAAGCGCTCTGGTTGCCACTGATCCGGCTTTGCGAACGGGCTTGCTCGAGGCGGCCGCGGGCGCCGCTGAGGGCATTTTCCTTGGCCTCGAAAGCTGCCTGGCTGACGAACTTTTTGGCGAGCAGTCCGGCGTAGCGTTCGCGTTCAGCGCCGGCCGTGGCGAATTCGCTTTCGGCGGCCGCCTGTTGGGCGCGGGCGGCGCTGGCCGCCAGTTCGAGATCGGCCGGGTCGAGTCTGGCCAGCGGCTGGCCGGCCTTGATTTCGGCGCCGGCATCGACCAGGCGGGCGGCCAGCTTGCCGCCGACCCGGAAGGCCAGGTCGAACTCGTGGCGGGCGCGAATTTCGCCGGTATAGACGCTGCTGGTGCGGGACGCCGGGGCCGCTGGCTGGACGAGCACGCTGCGCGCCACCGGGGGCGGAGCGACATCGCTGCCGCAGCCGGCCAGCAGGGTGGCGGCGACGAGGCTCAGCGAAACGGAAAGCGGGGCAATCTTGTGCATGATCCTGGGCCGAAGGCAAGAGTGCGGATGATAATGAACGATCGGTCAGTAACGCAAGTTGTCCTGATGGGGGAGGGGCAAATAGCTACAATGACGAACATGAATGTCACCCACGCTTCCTTCGCCGGCCTCGATTTGCTGGCTTCGGCGGTGCTGCTGATCGATGATGGGCAGCTCATCCGCTATATCAACCCGGCCGGCGAAAACCTGCTGGCGGTCAGCGGTCGTTCGGTGGTCGGCAAGACCCTGGCGGTCGTCTGCACCTGTTCGGCCACGCTGCAGTCGGCGCTCGACAACGGCCTGCAAAACAACTGGGGCTACACCGGCCAGAATATCCAGTTGAAGCGCAGCGACGGCGAGACGCTGCATCTCAATTGCACGGTGACCCCCTTGCGCCCCGATTTGGCCGGCGGCGTCCGCCTGCTGCTCGAATTGCAACCGATCGAGCACCATCTGGCGGCGACCCGCGAGGAGCGCCTGATCGAGCAGCAGCAGGCGAGCCGCGAACTGATCCGCAACCTGGCCCACGAGATCAAGAACCCGCTGGGCGGCATCCGCGGTGCTGCCCAGTTGTTGGAACACGAACTGGCCAACCCGTCGCTCAAGGAATACACCCAGGTCATCATCAAGGAAGCCGACCGCCTGCAGGATCTGATGCAGCGCCTGCTGACGCCGCACCGGGCGATGCTGCCGACGACGGTGAATATCCATGAAATCCTCGAACGGGTGCGCAGCCTGTTGACCGCCGAATTTCCCGGCTCGCTGGAAATCGCCCGCGACTACGACACCAGCCTGCCGGAACTGGTCGGCGACCGCGAGCAGTTGATCCAGGCGGTGCTCAACATTGCCCGCAATGCCGCCCAGGCGATGCATGGCGAAGGCGAAATCGTGCTGCGCACGCGCTCCTTGCGCCAGGTGACGCTGGCCAAGAAGCGTTACCGACTGGCCATGGAAATCAAGGTCATCGACAACGGCCCGGGGATTCCCGAGGATATTCGCGAACGCATGTTCTACCCGCTGGTTTCCGGCCGCGAGGGCGGTAGCGGACTGGGGCTGACCATTGCCCAGAACTTCATCCAGCACCACCACGGGACGATCGATTGTTTCAGCCAGCCCGGCAACACGATTTTCACGTTGCGCCTGCCGGTCGAGCAGGCCTGAGTTTTGCTAGTGTGTTGGTCATACTAACGAAGAAATGAGCCAACAGAATATGAAACCGGTCTGGATCGTGGACGATGATCGTTCAATTCGCTGGGTGCTGGAAAAAACCCTGACCCGCGAGGGCATTCCGTTCAAGAGTTATGCCTCGGCCAGCGAAGCCATTTCGCAGCTCGAACAGGGCGTCGAGCCGCCGCAGGTGCTGATGTCGGACATCAGAATGCCCGGCCAGTCCGGCCTGGAGCTGCTGCAGGAGGTGAAGACGCGCTTCCCGTCGGTGCCGGTGATCATCATGACGGCCTTTTCCGATCTCGAAAGCGCGGTCGCGGCTTTCCAGGGCGGCGCCTTCGAATACCTGCCGAAGCCTTTCGATGTCGATCAGGCCGTGGAACTGATCCGGCGGGCGATCGACGAATCGATGCACCAAAGCGGTGCGCTCGAAGAAGAAGGCCTGGTTCCGGAAATTCTCGGCCAGGCGCCGGCCATGCAGGAGGTCTTCCGGGCCATCGGCCGCCTGGCGCTGTCGCATGCGACGGTGCTGATCAATGGCGAATCGGGCTCCGGCAAGGAACTGGTGGCGCGCGCCCTGCATCGGCACAGCCCGCGCTCGGAAAAGCCGTTCATCGCGATCAACACCGCGGCCATTCCGAAGGATTTGCTCGAGTCGGAACTGTTCGGCCACGAGCGGGGCGCTTTTACCGGCGCCCAGGCGCAGCGCCGCGGACGCTTCGAGCAGGCGGAAACCGGCACGCTGTTCCTCGATGAAATCGGCGACATGCCCTCCGAATTGCAGACCCGTTTGTTGCGCGTGCTGTCCGACGGCCATTTCTACCGGGTCGGCGGCCATTCGCCGATCAAGGCCAATGTCCGGGTGATCGCCGCGACCCACCAGAATCTCGAAACCCGGGTCAAGGAAGGCTTGTTCCGCGAAGACTTGTTCCATCGCCTGAACGTCATCCGCATTCGTCTGCCGTCGCTGCGTGAGCGGCGCGAGGACATTCCGCTGCTGACCCGCCACTTCCTGCAGAAGAGTGCCCGCGAACTGGGCGTCGAGGCCAAGCGCTTGTCCGATGCGGCGCTGAAATATCTGAGCGGTCTCGATTTTCAGGGCAACGTTCGCCAGTTGGAAAACCTCTGTCACTGGCTGACCGTGATGGCCCCCGGCCAGCAGGTCGAAGTCGGCGATCTGCCCGGCGAACTGCGCGAATCGATCCCGATGGCCCTGGCTTCCGATTGGGAAAGCGCGCTGGAAGGCGAAGTCGACCGTTTGCTGGCGCGCGGTGTGCCGGATGTCCATGGCGTGCTGGCCCAGACCTTCGAGCGCATCCTGATTTCGCGCGCCCTGGCCCATACCGGCGGTCGGCGGATCGAAGCGGCACAGGCGTTGGGGATCGGCCGCAACACGATCACCCGCAAGATCGCCGAACTGGGCATCGACGGCGGCAAGGAGGCGGCGGCCACCGCCGAATAAGCTTCTTTTGCCTGCCGAGCGGCGTTGTCGTTGCCCGGCATGGTGTGCGGTGATTGTCGTCGGGACGGGTAAAATTCGGCCATGGCCCTGATCGATCCTGTTCTACTCAAAGCCCGGCTGGGTTTCCTGGCCGGGCGCTTCGATGTCGATGCGTTGGACGAATGCGATTCGACCAATAGCGAATTGATGCGGCGCGCCGAACACGGCGCCCCGGCCGGTACGGTGATCGTTACCGACCGGCAGAGCGCCGGGCGCGGGCGGCGTGGCCGCAACTGGCTGTCGGCTCCCGAATCGAGCCTGACCTTTTCCCTGCTCTGGCGTTTTTCCGGGCCGCTCGGCCGCCTGAGCGGCTTGTCGCTGGCGGTTGGCGTGGCCGTCGCCAAGGCTCTCGAAGGTCTTGGCGCGCAAGGGGTTTGCCTGAAGTGGCCGAACGACGTGCTGCTGCAAACCGGCGAGGGCCATGCCAAGCTGGCCGGCATTCTGGTCGAGCTGGCCGGCGACCGGCGCGGCACCCAGGCGATCATCGGTATCGGCATCAATCTGGCGCCACCGGACGGCGACCTGGCGCAACCGGCCGCCGCCTTGAGTCAGGCCGGTCATGGCGTGGCCGACCGGCATGTCATTCTGGCCGCCGTCCTGAGCGAACTGGCTGGCGTGCTGGAAACGTTTGCGCTCGAAGGATTTGCCGGGCTGAAAGCCGACTGGCAGCAACGCAACGCCTGGCAGGACCTGCCGGTGCAGATTCTCGGCGAAGGCGCGGCCCCGCTGGTCGGCCGTTGCCTGGGCGCCGATGAAGATGGCGCCCTGCTGCTCGAAACGGCGGCCGGCATCGAGCGGATTTTCTCGGGTGACGTCAGCCTCCGCCGCGTAGGAAGTACCCTTGGGGGACGCTCCGCATGATCGTTTGCCTGGACAGCGGCAACAGCCGTATCAAATGGGGCATCCATGACGGCCGGACGTGGCTCGCCCAGGGCGCGGCAAGCCATGCCGACAGTGCCCAGCTGGCCGCCCTGCCGGCCGCCTGGCCGCTGCCGGAACAGGTGTTGCTGGCCAATGTGGCGGGCGATGGCGCGGCACAGTGCATCCGCGAGCTGCTGCCGGCATGGTCGCCGCTGCTGCGCGAAGTCAGTTCTGAATTCAAGCGGGCCGGCGTGACCAATCTCTACCAAAGCCCCGGACGCCTCGGCGTTGACCGCTGGTGTGCGCTGATCGGCGCGCGCCGCCTCCGCCGTTCCGCCTGTCTCGTGGTGATGGCCGGCACGGCGACCACCATCGACACGCTCGATGCCGCCGGCAATTTCCTCGGCGGCTTCATTCTGCCGGGCAGCCACCTGATGCGCCGTGCCCTGGCCCGCGACACGGCCGGGCTGCCTTTTGCCGAGGGGCATTACGCCGTCCATCCGCGGTGTACCGACGATGCCATCGTCAGCGGGGCGCTCGAAGCGCAGGCCGGGGCGATCGAGCGGGCATTCGGCCGTCTGCCGGGCGGCGATGGCGTCTGTCTGCTGTCCGGTGGCAATGCCGGCGAGCTGGCCGATCGTCTTGTCATACCCCATGTGCTGGTCGAAAATCTCCCGCTCGAAGGCTTGTTGCAGATCGCCCTCGACCACGGCAAGGTGCCGGAAGGCTAGGCGATTCCAGCGTTTCCCGGCGCGCCTGACTTGAATTAACTTGGCTAAACCATGACAATCCGCTGCTCTTGCACCGCCTCCGGGAGATAACATGTTCGATCCGGTACTCAGCAGTTTGCCGGCATTTGCCAGCTTTTTCCTGACCGCAGTCGCGCTCCTCGCGGTGTTTCTCGGCCTCTACGTTTTTGTCACGCCGTACAGCGAACTGCGGCTGATCGGCGAGGGCAACACGGCGGCCGCCGTCAGTCTCGGCGGCGCCGTCATCGGCTTCGCCCTGCCGATCGCCGTGGCCGTTGCCACCAGCCACAATCTCTACGCGATGTTCGGCTGGGGCGTAGTGGCCTGCGTCGTCCAATTGCTGACCTTCAGCGCGGCCCGTCTGGCGCTGCCGACGATCAACCACAACATTCCCCAGGACAAGCTGGCTTCGGGGATTTTTCTTGCATCGCTCTCGATCGGCGTCGGCATTCTGAACGCCGGCTGCATCGCCTGATCATTCAAGGAGGCTACATGGCACTGATGGATTTCATCAAGAAACAGTTTATCGACATCCTGCAATGGACCGAGGATGCGGACGGCACGCTGGCCTGGCGTTTCCCGATGCAGGAAATGGAAATCCAGAACGGCGCCAGCCTGACCGTGCGCGATTCGCAACTCGCCCTCTTCGTCAATGAAGGCACGGTGGCCGACGTCTTCGGCCCCGGCATGTACAAGCTGACGACGCAGACGCTGCCGGTCCTGACCTATCTGAAGAACTGGGACAAGCTGTTCGAATCCCCGTTCAAGTCCGACCTTTACTTCTTCTCGACGCGCCACCAGCTCGACCAGAAATGGGGCACGCCGAACCCGATCACCATCCGCGACAAGGAATTCGGTATCGTCCGGATGCGCGCCTTCGGCATCTACAGCTACCACCTGAGCGACGCCAAGACTTTCTACCAGAAGATTTCCGGCACCCGCGACAGCTACGGCCGCGAGGAACTCGAAGGCCAGTTGCGCAACAGCATGGTGGCCGGCCTGACCGATCTGTTCGGCGAGTCGGGCGTTTCCTTCGTCGATATGGCGGGCAATCAGGACGAGTTTGGCGCTGCCATGCTCTTCAAAATGAAGCCGCTGTTCGCCGAATACGGCCTGACCCTCGATTCGCTGGTCGTCCAGAACGTCTCGCTGCCGGAAGAGCTGCAGAAGATCCTCGACCAGAAAATCGGCATGAACATGATCGGCGACATGGGTCGCTACACCCAGTACCAGGTCGCCAACGCCATTCCGGAAGCCGCGAAGAACGAGGGCGGCATGGCCGGCATGGGCGTCGGCCTTGGCGCCGGGGTCGGCTTCGGCCAGGTCATGGGCCAGGCGATGGCCGCCGCCATCCCGTCGGCGCCAGCTGCCGCGCCGGGCGTCGCGCCGGTGTCGGCCGACGAGGTCGTCGCCACCCTGGAGAAATTGCATGGGTTGGTCGAGAAGGGCATCCTCACGAAAGAGGAGTTCGAGGCCAAGAAAGTCGAATTGCTCAAGAAACTGACCTGATCGGCGGCCCGTGGCGCTGACCGCCTCCTGCCCTTCCTGTGGCGCGCCGGTTGTCTTCCAGTCGGCGTCGTCGGTCTTTGCCGTCTGCGCCTACTGTCAGAGCACGCTGGTCCGCCACGACCAGGCGCTCGAAGATATCGGCAAGATGGCGGCGTTGGTCGAGGACCGCTCGCCGCTCCAGCTCGGTGCCGAGGGGGCCTACAAGGGCGTCCATTTCGCGCTGATCGGGCGGATCCAGATCAAGTACAGCCAGGGCCTGTGGAACGAATGGCACCTGCTGTTCGATGACATGCGCACCGGCTGGCTGTCGGAGGCGGGCGGCGAGTACGTACTCACCTTTGCCGAATTTGTCGCTGACGCCCTGCCGCAATTCGCCGAATTGAAGATCGGCGAGCGCTTCGTGCTGGCCAGCCGGACGTGGACGGTCAGCAATATCGAAAACGCCGAATGCGTTGCCGGCCAGGGTGAGTTGCCGTTCAAGGTCGGGGCCGGCTACCCGGTGGCTGCGGTGGATCTGCGCAACGGGGCGAATTTCGCGACGCTTGATTACTCGGAAGTGCCGCCGCTGTTCTTTGTCGGCGAGGCAGTCGCTTTCACTTCGCTGAAAATGACCAATCTGCGCGACGGCATCGCGATTCCGACGGTAATCGTCGAAGCCAGGGTTTTCCGCTGCCCGAGTTGCGGCGCGCCGCTGCAGGCGCGCGCGAAGGATATTCTGGCGGTCGGCTGCGCCAGTTGCGGGGCGGTGGTCGATACGGCCAACGAGAATTACCAGGTGCTATCCAAGGCGCTCGGCCAGCGCGACGAGAAATACGTGCCGCGCCTGCCGCTCGGCAGCAAGGGCAAACTGGAGGACCGGCCGGTCGAGGTGATCGGTTTTCTCGTCAAACAGTGCAAGGTCGATGGCATCGCCTACGACTGGCGCGAATACCTGCTCGCCGCCGAGCACGGCGGTTATCGCTGGCTGACCGAGTACAACGGCCACTGGAACATTGCCGACGTGCTGTCCAATCCGCCCGCCACCAGCGGCATCATCGAAGTCGATGTGGTGCGTTATGGCGGGCAGGCGTTCAAGCATTTTGCGACGACGCAGGCGGCCGAAGTCATCCAGGTCGCCGGCGAGTTCACTTGGCGCGTCCGGCGCGGCGAAACCAACCGGGTGGTCGATTACGTCGCGCCGCCGCTGATGCTGTCGCGTGAATCGACCGCCAGCGACTTGAGCTGGTCGCAGGGCCTGTATGTCGCCCCGGTCGTGATTCGCGATGCCTTCAAGCTGCCGGCCAGCCTGCCGGAGCCGATCGGCGTCTATGCCAATCAGCCCAATCCGTGGGACGAGACGCACCGGTGGGTCTGTCGGCTGTTCTGGAAACTGGCCCTGCTTGCCGTGCTGCTCCAGGTCTTTTTCGTCCTGGTTGCTGGCGGCAAACCGCTGCTTCGTCAGGAGCTGGCCTTTTCGCCGCAGCTGGCCGGCGAAAGCGTGGTGACCGGCGAGTTCGAGGTGCGCGACAAGCCGCGCAAGCTGACCGTGCGCAACACGACGACACTCGACAACAACTGGATCGGCCTCGAGATGATGCTGGTCAACAAGGCCAGTGGCGCGGCCTGGCCGGCAACCCGCGAACTGTCCTACTACTCGGGCCGGGATGGCGGCGAAAGCTGGTCGGAAGGCAGTCGGGACGACGAGGTGGTTTTCCGCGACGTTCCGCCCGGCACCTACTACCTGACGCTCGACCCCGATCTGGCGCCGGACAAGCCGGTGGCGGTGCGCGATACGCTCGAGGTGCTGAGTGGCGGCGCCGGCTGGTCGAACTTCGTCATGGTGCTGATCTTTCTCGCCATCTTTCCGATCTTCACGCGGCTTCGCCATGCCGCCTTCGAGGCCGGCCGCTGGGCCGAAAGCGACCACGCGCCGGCGAGCAGCGACGATACCGACGAGGACGACTGATGTTCAGGCACTTCACCCTCGCCGCCGGCATTCTTGCCCTGAGCCTCTTCGCCTACGCCCAGCATCAGGGCTGGAACCTGTTCGACAACGTGGCCAACGAGGGCCGCGGTTCGGGCGGCAGCAGTCGCATCTATCACAAGTGATCTAACGGATTGTCGCCAGTTCTTGCGATAATCCGGGTATGCGCCTGATCACCCTTGTCTTGCTGTGGATACTTGTTTCGCCCGCTGCTGCGCTGGAGAAGGTCAGTGTTCAGCTCAACTGGAAGCACCAGTTCCAGTTCGCCGGCTTTTACGCGGCTATCGACAAAGGTTATTTCCGCGACGCCGGGTTCGACGTCAGCCTGCGCGAACTCGCCGATGGCCATGACCCGATCAGCGCCGTCCTCAACGGTGAGGCGGATTTCGGGGTGGCGGCGTCGGAACTGGCGCTGCACCGCGCGCAGGGCAAACCGGTCGTCGCGCTGGCGGTGATCATCCAGCATTCGCCGGCGGTGCTGCTGGTCAATCGCCGAAAAATTTCCAGCATCGAAGCGCTCAACGAGCGGCGGATCATGCTGCTGCCGCACGAGGCCGAGTTGCTCGCCTATCTCAAGCGGGCCGGTGTCAGTCGCTACACGGCCGTGCCGCATAGCTTCGATACGGCCGATCTGATTGCCGGACGGGTCGATGCGCTGTCCGGCTACTCGACGGACGAACCCTTTGTCCTGCGCCGCGAAAAATTTCCCTTCCTGGCCTTTTCTCCGAGTACGGCAGGCGTCGATTTTTACGGTGATGCGTTGTTTACCGTCGAGCAACGGATCGCCAAGTCGCCTGATGCCGTCCGGGCCTTCCGGGCGGCGGTCCTGCGCGGCTGGCAGTACGCCATGGACCATCCGGAGGAACTGGCCGAGCTGATCCGTCGGCAGTATTCGACCCGCCACAGCAAGGAGCATCTGCTGTTCGAAGCCAGCGAAATGGCCCGGCTGATGCAGCCCGACCTGGTTGAAATCGGCCAGATGTCGGCGCCGCGCTGGCAGCAGATCGGCCAGACCTATGCCGAACTCGGCATGCTGCCGCCCGGCTTTTCGCTCGATGGCCTGGTGTACCGGAGCGAGCCGCGCAGCTTGCCGGACTGGGTCTGGCCGGTTCTCGTCTTTGCGACGCTGGTTTGTTCGCTGGTGGCGATCGCTGCGGCCCACTACGCCCGCCTGAACCGACGTCTGGCGAGGGAGATCAAGATCCGGCAAGGGGTCGAGGCGGCGTTGCGCAAGAGCAAACAACGTTATCGCCGACTGGCCGAGCAGAGCAAGGATGTCATCTGGACCCTCGATCTGGCCAGCATGCGGTTCACTTATGTCAGCGCCGCGGTCGAAAGCATGCGCGGCTTCACGCCGCAGGAGGTCATGGCGCAGCCGCTGGCGGCGGCGCTGACCGAAGCGTCCTATGCGGCCACGATGGCTTTGCTGGAGGAGCATCTCCGCCGTCTCGGCGAAGGCGACACGTCGGCCATGTCGGCGATGACCGAGGTCGAGCAGCCGCACAAGAACGGCAGCATCGTTTCGTCCGAAGTGGTCGCCAGCTTTCTGCTCGACGACGACGGGCGGCCGAGCAGCATCCTTGGCATTTCCCGCGACAATTCGGAACGGCGGGCCAGCGAGGCGCAGTTGCGGGCGGCCAACGAAAGCCTGCGCAGCCAGTTGCAGGAAATCGAGCAACTGCAGGTGGCCCTGCGCGAGCAGGCGATCCGCGACAGCCTGACCAGCTGCTTCAACCGCCGCTATCTCGATGAAACCCTGGAGCGCGAGTTGTCGCGCGCCCGGCGTGAAGGTTACCCGTTGGCGCTGGTCATCCTCGATCTCGATCATTTCAAGCAGATCAACGACACCTACGGTCACCAGGCTGGCGATGCGGCGCTGAAGGAGCTGGCCAACCAGCTGCGTTCCGACATTCGCCATGAGGACGTGCTGTGCCGCTACGGCGGCGAGGAATTCGTCATCCTGATGCCGCGCATGCCGCTCGGCATCGCGGCCGAACGAGCCGAGCGCTGGCGCCGGGCGATTGCCGAAATCCGTGTCCGCTTCGGCAGCTTCGAGCTGGCCTTCACCACCTCGGCCGGCGTTGCCGCCTACCCGGATCACGCCAGAATGCCCGACGACCTGATGCAGTCGGCCGATCAGGCGCTCTACGTGGCCAAGAACGAGGGGCGGAATCGCGTCGTGGTTTACTCACCGCCCGCTACCTAGTCGCCGCCGCAGCCCCCGCCGCCATCTCCCCCGGCATCGCTGCTGTCCGCCCCGCCGGAGTCGCCCGAACAGCCGCTGCTGCAGCCGATATGGCTGGCGCAATAAGCGCGTCCGGTCATCCCGGACGCCAGGCAATCGAGCTGATAGATGAAGCCGCCGGCCAGGGCCAGGCGGGCATCCAGCGCAAACAGCCGGGGCAGACGATCCGGCTGTTTCGGATCGATCCCCTCGTGTGCGCAAGCCAGTCGCCAGGCCCGCCGGATGCCGTCGTCGGCCTGTGTCGGCGATTGCATCGCCGCGGCCGGCGTGTGATGCAGGAAACGGCCGAAAGCGTGGCGGCAGAACTTGTCGTACAGCCGGGTGCTCAGAATGAACTCGTGCCAGGCGTCATCGACGGCCTGCGAGGGCATCGCCACCATACGCCGGCCGGCCTTGCGGCAGATCTGGAAATAGTCGACCAGGCCGGCCAGTACTTCGCCGCGCTGCTCGGCGCTCAGTTCCGGGCGGCGTGCCGCCAGGCGCTGGTCGACAACGCGTTGGTAGGGATAGTGCTCGATGTGGCGCGCCTGTCCGGCGCGCCGCCATTTTTGCCAGACCAGAAAAACCGCCAAAAACAGGGCGCCGGCAATGAACAGTTTGATCACGGCGTCACGTCGAAGCAGAGGTATTTGATTTCCAGGTATTCCTCGATGCCGTACTTGGAACCTTCGCGGCCGATGCCGGACTGCTTGATGCCGCCGAACGGTGCCACCTCGTTCGAGATCAGGCCGGTATTGATGCCGACCATGCCATATTCCAGTGCTTCGCCGACCCGCCAGCAGCGGCCGATGTCGCGGCTGAAGAAATAGGCGGCCAGGCCGAATTCGGTATCGTTGGCCATGGCGATGGCTTCCGCTTCAGTGGTGAAGCGGAACAGTGGGGCGACCGGGCCGAAGGTTTCCTCGCGCGCCACCTTCATCTCGCGTGTTACATCGGCCAGCACCGTCGGCTGGAAGAAATTGCCGCCCAGGGCATGGCGGGCGCCGCCCGCCAAGACGCGGGCTCCTTTGCTGACGGCATCGGCGACATGAGCTTCGACCTTGGCCAGGCCGGCGGCATTGATCAACGGGCCCTGGGTGACGCCCGGCTGGTCGCCGGGGCCGACTTTCAAAGCCTGCGTCTTCTCGGCGAGCTTGGCGGCAAAAGCCTCGTAAATCCCCGCCTGGACGAGAAAGCGGTTGGCGCAGACGCAGGTCTGGCCGGTGTTCCGGTATTTGGCGGTCATCGCGCCGTCCACCGCCGCATCGATATCGGCATCGTCGAAAACGATGAAGGGTGCGTTGCCGCCCAGTTCGAGCGAGAGTTTCTTCACCGTTGGGGCACACTGCGCCATCAGCAAGCGGCCAACGCCGGTCGAGCCGGTGAAGGACAGCTTGCGGACCACCGGGCTGGCGGTCAGTGCGCCGCCGATGGCTTGCGGGTTGCCGGTCACGACATTGAAGACGCCGGCCGGGAAGCCCGCCTGTTCGGCGAGGAAAGCCAGGGCCAGCGCGGTCAACGGGGTTGCCTCGGCCGGTTTGACGACCACCGGGCAACCGGCGGCGAGGGCCGGGGCGACCTTGCGGGTGATCATGGCGAGCGGGAAATTCCATGGCGTAATCGCCGCGCAGACACCGATCGGTTGCTTAATGACCAGCAAGCGTTTGTCGGCGACGGGGCTGGGAATGCTCTCGCCGTAGGTACGCTTGCCTTCCTCGGCAAACCATTCGACGAAGGAAGCACCGTAAATCACTTCGCCACGGGCTTCGGCCAGCGGCTTGCCGCCTTCGGCCGTGATCAGCTGGGCGAGATCGTCGGCGTGGTCGATGATCAGCTTGAACCAAGCCTGCAACAGCCCGGCCCGCTGCTTGGCGCTCAAGGCGCGCCAGGCCGGCCAGGCCGCCTCGGCCGCGGCGATCGCCCGGCCGGTCTCGGCGGCGCCGCAGCGCGGCACTTCGCCGAGGACCAGGCCGCTTGCCGGATTGACCACCGGCAAGGTGGCCTGGTCGTCGGCCGCGATCCATTGGCCGGCGAGAAAGTTGGCTGACCGCAGCAATTCCTTGTTCTGTAGATTCATGGCCTTGAAAAATCCTGTAAAAACTGTAAGTTATGGTTTGTTTGGAGAAACAACATTAACCGTATGCCGATTCCTGCCCTGATTCCCGCTGCGCTGCTCGCTTTGCTGCTGACGGCCTGTGGCAGCCCGCCCAGTCGCCCGGTCGCGTCGTCGGAAACTATAGCGCAACAAAACTTGGCGGTCAGCGAGAAGCGCAACGAGGTCGCGCTCTACGCGCTCGGCCTGATCGACACCGGCTACCGCTTCGGCGGCAAGAATCCCGAAGCCGGGCTCGATTGCAGCGGCATGGTCAGCTACATCTATGGTCAGGCGGCCGGGCTCAAGGTGCGTGGCAGCGCCGCCGACATCGCCCGGAGCGGTCGGCCAATCGAGCGGACCGCCCTGCGCGCCGGCGATCTGGTCTTTTTCAACACCCGCAACCAGTCGTTTTCACATGTCGGCATTTACCTCGGCGAGGCGCGTTTCATCCATGCTCCATCGACCAACGGCCGGGTCCGCATCGACCGTCTGAGCGACCGCTACTATGCGCAACGCTTCGAAGCGGCGCGAACTTTCTTCGATTGAAGCATCTAACGTGTCAATAGATTGGACGCGGCCTGCCGCTAAAGGTAAAATCCCGCCTCCTATGCGCCCGTAGCTCAGCTGGATAGAGTACTGCCCTCCGAAGGCAGGGGTCGGGGGTTCGAATCTCTCCGGGCGCACCAGAATATCAACGGGTTAGGTGATCATCACCTAACCCGTTTTCATTTTGCATGGTCTATCGATCCCAATACGGTTCCTCGCCGATATGGGCGATCAGAAAATCGATGAATACCCGGACCTTGCTGGGAAGGTGCCGGGTGGGCAAGTACATCGCGTAGACATGGCGCTCGACCGGGATGTACTCGGATAGCACGGCCTGCAAGCTGCCGTTCTGCAGGTCTTTGCCGATGATGAAAGTGGGTAAAAGACCAACCCCCAGTCCGCCCAGGACGGCTTGCGAAAGCGCTTCGTCGTCATCGACGTGCAATGGGCCATTAACGGGTACGGCGATTTCGCCCTGCGGTCCAGTAAAGCGCCAGCGCCCCGGTTCTCCGGAGCGGGTGTAGTCCAGGCAGTTATGTGTCACCAGGTCGGCAGGGGTTTGCGGAACACCTCGGCGCCGGAAGTAATCCGGAGTCGCGCACAATTTTCGTCGGACCGGTGCCAGCGGGCGCGCCACCAAATTCGGTTGCGGCTCGCTGGTTACATGGATTGCCAGGTCATACCCTTCCTCGGCCAGATTTACCCAGCGGTCCGTAATGCTGAGGTCTATCTTGAGCTCCGGATGGAGCGGAAGAAACTTGGCGAGCGCCGGCGCCACATGAAGTGTTCCGAAGGCAACCGAGGCGCTGACGCGAAGTACCCCCCGCGCTTCACCGTTGAAACTGCCAACAAGTTTCTCCGCTTCCGTTGCCTCTTCCAGCATGCGGGCGCAATGTTCGGCGACCGAGGCGCCGATTTCTGTGAGGCTGAGATAGCGGGTGGTCCGATTAAGCAGGTGCGCGCCAAGCGACTTTTCCAGCTTTGCCACGCCCTTGCTGACGGCTGAACGGGACGTGCCCATCCGTCGAGCCGCTTCCGCAAAACTGCCTGCCTCGACAACACGAGCAAAAATTGCCATCAAATTCAAATCAGCCATCGATGCCTTCGTTTGTTTTCTGTCATTGCGCTGCTCTGATTGTTGCCATTCAGGATACATTTTGATGCCAGTTTAACGCCTACCGTGTTCATCCTGGAGGCAGTACGATTCGCTCATATGATCAAAATCAACATTGCCATGACGCAAAACTTCCCAAGAGAATCAGAGTATTCCGGGCCTCCTGTCGTCTGCTCCGCAGATTATGTGCGGTTGCGTCAGTATCCGCTGAGCGACGAGCTGGCAGAAGAGCTGGATCGAGCGATTGTAGTCGAAAGGGAACAGGTTCCAATGGACGTTGTGACCATGCACACCCGCTGTACCTATATCGACCAAGGTATCGGGACGCAACGCGAGATCGAGCTGGTCTTTCCGGATGAGGCAGACCCAGCGATGGGGAAAATTTCCGTGTTGACACCTGTCGGTAGTGCATTGATCGGACTCAGGGTCGGACAGGAGATTGCCTGGGAGTTTCCCGATGGTTCGATGCGCCGCCTCAAGGTCGCAAGCGTTACCCAGAGCGCAGGCTAGTTCTGCCCACCCTATAAAACTGTTTGGTACGTCTTTGAACAAGCGATAGAGCACTTCAATGACGTCAGATCACGATGGAGAGTCAAATGGAATCAATTTTCGAAACGATCACTGAGGCACAAAAAAACTCACTTGAGGCGGCTGCCGGTTTTTCCGATAACTGGCTTGTCGTGATCGAGCGGCTTACTCAACTCAATATCGAGGTAAGCCGTACTGCATTTGAGAAATCCCTGGAAATGGCTCTGCTTGGTATGGCTGGCAGCCTTTCACAGGGAAATGAATTCGGCTGGAGTGCCTCAGTCCAATCGGGCATTGAACAATTTTCTGAGTATTGTCAGAGCGTCCGTGCAATGACGCTGGACGCCGCGAAACATCAGCATTGTCGATAGCGATGGATTTCACGAACCGTCGCCCCTGCCGCTGACGCAAGGAGAGGAGAAAAAACCCGATGCATCGACGAAGTCGATGCTCACGTCCGGCCAACATCGTCCTTCCCAAGGAGGTCACCATGAATCAACTGAAGCGCATCCTGGCGGCAACCGACCTGTCGGCACCGGCTCGCCATGCCGTTGAGCGCGCCGCCCTGGTCAGTAAAGACACGGCGGTCGCTCTCGATCTTCTGCATGTCGCCAACCTTGGGCCATTGGAGCGCTTGCGGCAACTCATGGGAGTAACGCCGGCCGACATGGAACAGCGGGTGCTGGATATCGCGCGGCAGAAGCTCAGCGATCTCGCGGCCGCCCTCCAGCAACGCTTTGGCGTTGCGGCTGGCATTCATGTGGTGACCGGCTCCTTGCTGGCCGAACTGGCCAAGAATGTCGATGGTTTGGCGGCTGGCTTGCTGGTTTGCGGCGCCAAGGGGGAAAGTGTCATTCGTCACTTCACGCTGGGCTCGACAGCCTTGCGCCTGCTGAGCACGTCGACCTGCCCCGTCCTCGTGGTGAAGCAGTCGCCCCACGAATCCTACCGGCGGATTCTCGTTCCGGTTGATTTCTCAGCCTCGTCGTTACCTGCCATCCACCAAGCACGGAGTATTGCGCCACAAGCCGACATCGTGTTGCTGCATGTCTTCGAAGTGCCCTTCGAGGGGCACTTGCGCTACGCCAGTGTGGGCGAAGATACCCTCAATAACTATCGGATTGTTGCTAAGCAGGAGGCAACTGAAAAGCTCGATGCGCTGCGCCAGGATACCGGTCTAAGCTCCCATGGCTCCAGTCTGGTGGTCCTTAACGGCGATCCGATCGGGCGCATCATCGAGCAAGAACAGGAGCAGGATTGCGATTTAATCGTCATGGGCAAGCACGGCGAGAGCCCGATAGAAGATTTGCTGCTCGGCAGCGTCACCAAGCACGTTCTGGCTGAATCGCTGGCCGACATACTGGTTTCGGTGTGAGCATGATCGAAGCCGGACAGAACAGCCTGACCCAGTAAGAGGTCATGATCTATTTTCGGGTGACGTTGTCTCGATTTTGAATTGCCGGGTGCCGCCGCCTACGGAATGTCCTGTTCGGCGCCTATCCGTTGCGCCGACTGGGTAACTGCCAAGACGGACGGATGGGTGAGCCGCCGTTCCACCGAAATGGCGAAATAGCTGACCCGAAGTTCTTCGCTCCTGCCCAGGATGGCCAGTTCTCCGGAGGCGAGAAATTCCTCTTCGGCAACGGACGGGACGGGAAAAGCGCCGCTGCCCGCCTTCCCGAAAGCAGCCATCAAGGCCATGTCGTCGAACTCACCGACAATTCGGGCGCGAACCCGCTGGCGCTCCAGCCAGGGCTGCAGGCTTGTGCGAACGGCCGAGTCCTCGCCGGGTAAAAGCAGGGGCAGGGCATTCAGGCAGGCAGGAAATGCGGCGGTATTCCCGGCGACCAGGCTTTTCGCCGCAAGAAACGTCACACCGGACTCCAGCAGGCGGTGGTTGTAGGCTCGAACACTGAACGAAGGCGGAATCGGGCCATCCGATATGACCATGTCGAGTTGATGCACTGCCAGTTGGGCCAGCAAGCGGTCCAGCTGCCATTCGCGGCAGACGATGCGGGTCGACTGCGCGCCATCGATGGCCGGTTGCAGTAACCGGCAGGCCAGCGATTTGGGTACGGCATCTGACACGCCTACCCGGAATTCGGCAGGGCGCCCTTTGGGGTGATGCTTGATCATCACCTCCAGCTCGGCACTCAGGGCGAACATCTCGTCCGCATACTCGAGGGCCAGCTTGCCCGCCTCGGTAAGGACGATGGAACGTCCCTGGCGGACGAACAATTCGGCGCCCAGACTGCTTTCGAGCAAGCCGATCTGGCCGCTCAAGGTCTGCGGCGTGACGTTAATGGCCTCGGCGGCGCGGGCTACGCTGCCAGCCTTGGCCACCTTCCAGAAATAGAACAGGTGCTTGTGATTCATGAGGTCGGTGATTCATCGAGAAAAACGCATGATTGACTGAAATAAATCGAATTTATTTTACTCGTTGCCTGCGCTAACGTATGGCCCCGGTCGAACAGGCGGCGCAGCTGGCGATCGCCGTTCAATTCGTTAAAGGTGTTTTCCATGCTCACAGCCATTGTCATCGTCTTCGTCGTTGCCTACGCAGCGATCGCGCTGGAACACCCGCTCAAGGTCAACAAGTCGGCCTCCGCCCTGATCGGGGCAGGCCTCCTGTGGACGATCTACGCCCTGGCGCTGGGCGACACCCATTTGCTGGGCGAGCAACTGGGCGAGTCCTTGACCAGCACGGCCCAGATCGTGTTTTTCCTGATGGGGGCGATGACGATTGTCGAGGTGGTCGATGCGCACAACGGCTTTGAAGTGATCACCCGGCGTATCCGCACCACCAAGTTATCCTCGTTGATGTGGCTGGTCGGTTTCGTCACCTTCTTCCTCAGTTCTATTCTCGACAATCTGACGACGACCATCGTGATGATTTCCCTGATGCGCAAGCTCCTGGCGAAGCACGATGACCGGCTGTTCTTTGCGGGAATTATCGTCATTGCGGCGAACTCGGGCGGCGCCTGGTCGCCGATCGGTGACGTGACCACCACCATGCTGTGGATTGGCGGCCAGATAAGCTCGCTGGCGATCATCAAGTCGGTATTCTTGCCGGCTTTGATCAGCATGCTCGTGCCGCTGGCCATGACGGCTTATGCCTTGCGCGGGCGTGCAGTGGTCAGCCCGGAGGTCGTGGACAGTGACCACGGCCTGCGCACCACGGAATTCGAACGCAATCTGATGTTCTTCATGGGCCTGGGGATACTGGTGGCCGTGCCGGCTTTCAAGACGATTACCCACCTGCCGCCCTTCATGGGCATCCTGTTCGGCCTTGGCCTTCTCTGGTTGGTCGGTGACCTGGTTCATCGCCACAAGGAAGACGAGTTCAAACAGCATTTCACGCTGGCCCATGCCTTGAGCAAGATTGACCTGAGCTCGCTGGTCTTTTTCATCGGTATTCTGCTTTCCGTCGCCACGCTGGAACATACACATATCCTGACTTCGCTTGCCCGGTGGCTGGACCAAGTCGTCGGGCGGCAGGACATCATCGTGCTGATTATCGGCATGGTCAGCGCGATCGTCGACAACGTACCGCTGGTCGCTGCCGCCATGGGGATGTACAGCTTGACCGCCTTTCCGCCCGACCATTTCTTGTGGCAGTTCCTGGCCTACTGTGCCGGAACCGGCGGGTCGATACTGATCATCGGTTCGGCGGCCGGTGTCGCTGCGATGGGCCTCGAGAAAATCCACTTTTTCTGGTACGTCAAAAAAATCAGTGGGCTGGCTCTGGTTGGCTATTTTGCCGGGGCGGGCATCTACCTGCTCCAGCATGGAATGAGCGTTTAAAGAGGGCGTAGCCAATTGGCCCGGCCACGCAATTCAAATGGGATGGCCGGAAACGGGATCATCTCCCTGGGTGTTTGATCGTTCGCCAGGGCCTACCAGCGTAATAACCGGTTCCCGAGCAGGGTTCCGACGCCTGCCGGAATGAGCATTCCGAGCAGGTACCAGAAAGCCACGAAAGGCGCTCCCTGTTCGGGGCAGTGCAGGCAATAGACGACGGCGGCAACGGCTCCGGCCAGCAGTCCGTTGGCGAAACCGGCGAGGCGCGGCTGGGTTGGCGCGAGTTCCTTCATCGTTCGTAATACGGCGACAAAGACCGGCGCCGAGAGCAGGGCGATCAGCAAGGGGCAGCTTTTCCAGGTGTCGCCGTAGAAAAGCTTTGAGCGCTCGACGGATTCGGCCCCGATCAGCGTAAAGGCGGCAATCGCCCACATGACCAATATCGGGAGGCCAATGGCCAGTGGCAACCCATCGAGTTTCGCTCCCGGCCGGGCCAGGCGCAGCGCGGCGAACAGGCTCCCGCCGGCCAGGCTGGCGACAAATCCGACTTTCAGCCAGAACATCGGCAACAGCGCCGCCTGGCCAAGATCGTGGCGTACCTGCAGGAGCGCCAGCATGAGCAGGGTGGCGCCCGCCGCGCCCCAGGCGATGGCCGTGCCGAAACGCTGCATTGCGGAGTAGGGTGTTACGGCTCCGGCGTCGGTCGCCAGCATGGAGATCAGCTCTTCGGTTTTCATAATGTGCCTCGTATCAGTGCGGCGAGCGCTTTCAGACCGCGATGGACGCCAATTTTGATGGCCGATTCCGACATCCCGCTCAGATCTGCTGCTTCCTTCACTGACAGTCCTTCCAGTTTGGTATGGACAATCGGCAGGCGCAGATTGTCGGGCAACTCGGCGATTAACTTGTTCACATCCCGGCGCGCCTCGGCCGCATCCGAATCGGCGGTTGAAAAAAGGCCGCTTTCCTCATCCAGAGGGTCGTTCAACATCTCATGTCCGGCCCGTCGCCTCAGCATATCGACCAGTTTGTAGCGGGCAATCGCCTGGACCCAGGCCGACAAGGGCTGATCGGGGTCGTAGGTATGGCGCTGATTGTGTATGGCCAGAAGCGATTCCTGCACGAGATCCTCGACTTCATCTGGTAAGCGAACAAGGCGTTTTCGCAGGAAAGCGCGCAGATGAGCACTCAGTTCCGTCAAGAAAACCTGATAAGCAGCGTTGTCGCCCGCCAGCCCGCGGACCAATAGCGCCTTCAGGCGGTCTTCCCTGGCACGAAACCCTGCTTCTCTGTTTATTCGTTGCATGGTCGCCTTTGGTTACAGCCGCCGGAAAAAACATCAGGCCTTTCTTTGGGAAACAAATTTTGCCTGAGCTTGTAACCATTCTCCACTTTTCGCCGAACTACCTTGCAAGTAACAGATAAAACGGCAAATGCGGCGCATGGAAAGGAAGTTTATGGCAAACGATACTGGCCTTGTTCATCCGCTTTGGGTGCGTATCACCCATTGGATCAATGCCTGTGCGGTCGTTATTCTGGTGATGAGCGGCTGGCGCATCTATAACGCTTCGCCTTTTTTTGGCTTTGCCATTCCCGGGCAAGCCACGTTAGGTGGCTGGCTGGGCGGGGCGATTCTGTGGCATTTCGCGGCAATGTGGGTGCTCGTTGGCAACGGCCTGCTGTACCTGGTCTGCAACCTGATCAGCGGACGCTTGCAACGCAAATTTTTCCCGCTCTCGCTGCGCGCTCTGTGGGCCGATCTGCTGGCTGCCGGGCAAGGCAAGCTGTCGCACGCCGAGCTGAGTCACTACAACATGGTGCAACGGGCCGCCTATCTGTTCGTGATGCTCGATTCTGTGCTGCTCGTGCTGTCCGGTCTGGTGCTCTGGAAATCAGTGCAATACCCCATTCTCCGCGAATTGCTCGGCGGTTACGAAGCGGCGCGGCGGGTGCATTTTGTGGCGATGTCCGGACTGGTGGTCTTTGCCGGCATTCATCTCGGCATGGTGGCGGTGGTTCCCCGGACGCTGCTGGCAATGATCCGTGGCCGTTAGGGAGCTCGACATGATCAAGAAAACGCCGCAACAGATCGCCATGGACGGCGAGCCGCTGCTCAAGGACGTACTGAAGGATGTCGGGCGCCATCTCGACCAACCGATGCGCCGGGCCTTCTTGCAGCGCTCCCTGAGCCTCGGCGGGCTATCGCTGCTCAGCGGTTGCGCCATCGTCGATGAAAGCAGTGTCGAGAAAGCGCTTTTGAAAGTTTCGCGGTTCAACGACAAGGTCCAGGCCTGGTTGTTCGATCCCAATCGGTTGGCCCCGACCTATCCGGATTCGATGATTACCCGCCCCTTCCCGTTCAACGCCTACTACGGCGAAGACGAGATCCGGGAAGTGGCGGAAGACAGTTATCGCCTGGAAGTGACCGGCCTGGTCGCCGACCAGCACGCCTGGACACTCGCCGAGCTGCGCGCCATGCCGCAAGCCGATCAGGTGACGCGTCATATCTGTGTCGAGGGCTGGAGCGCCATCGGCAAATGGGGCGGCGTCCCGTTCGCCAGCTTCCTGCGCCGGGTCGGTGCCGATCTCGGCGCCAAGTACGTCGGTTTCAAGTGTGCCGATGACTACTACACCAGCATCGATATGGCGACCGCACTGCATCCGCAAACGCTGCTGGCACTGACCTACGACGGTCAGCCACTGCCGCCGCGCTACGGATTTCCAATGAAGCTGCGCATGCCGACCAAGCTCGGCTACAAGAATCCAAAACACATCCAGGCCATCTTTGTCACCAACACCTACCCCGGGGGCTACTGGGAAGACCAGGGGTACAACTGGTTCGGCGGCAGCTGAGCAATCCCGCTCGGCTGTCCTGAATAACCGGCAGTCATGCCGTCCACTTAGCAACCACAACGGAGATCACCATGAAAACAATCATTACCAGTATTTTTGTCGCCTGTCTGACGCTCGCCGGCAGCAGCGCTTTCGCCGATGAGATGATGAAAAAGGATGCGCCAACCGCCGACGGCATGGCCAAGGAGGGCATGAAGAAGCCGGCGATGGCCAAGGAGCACATGGCCAAGGACAGCATGAAAAAAGACGCAATGGCCAAAGATGGCATGAAGAAGGACGGCATGGCGAAAGATCCGATGACCAAGGACGCCATGGGCAAGGACGAAATGAAGAAGTAGGCGTGACCGGTGGGGCGGCGCCCGTTTGTTGTGTGACAGTGATGGCGCCAGGCCCCGCCAACCTCTTGGCCAGACCAGACGAATCAGCAGCCGGACAGGATTCCAGAAAGGCGGATTTCGCTGGCCGATTGTGGCAATGTGCCGATTGCTAGCTGATCTCGTTCCGGAGCGCTGGGCGGTTGGCGCATTGCAGAGTGTTCCGGTGATGTTCTTTCCAAGAGGTTTTTCGATGTTTCATCTTGCCCCAAGCAAAGTGCCGGCTGTCGTCCCCGAGTGCCGCCAGTGAGCATGGCCGATTTCATCAAACTGGCCATGTTGTTCGCCCTGACGGCTGTTGCCGAAATTGTCGGATGCTATCTGCCCTGGCTGGTCCTCAAGCAGGACAAGCCGCTCTGGCTGCTCATGCCAGCTACCGTTTCCCTCGCCCTGTTTGCCTGGCTGCTGACCTTGCATCCCGCGGCGGCCGGACGAACCTATGCCGCCTATGGCGGGGTCTATGTTGCCGTTGCGCTGTTCTGGCTCCACTGGGTCGATGGTGTCGGGCTGACCAAATGGGATATCGCCGGTGCAGCGGTCGCGCTGATCGGCATGGCGATTATCGTGCTGCAGCCCGGCTACGATGCCTGAGGCCGCTGGTCGCCCGGTAGCCGCTGCCGGTTGGCATTCCTTGTTTTGATCAATAAGCGCATCATGATGTACTCAAGCAGTCACTGAGGTGGCTAGGAGGCAGTCCATGAGATCACGGCGGTTATTGGTCACCCTGTCCGGCTTTTTGCTGCTGGTGGCAGTCTCGGTCGCCGAGGCGCGCGGCCCGTGGCGGGCCAGTGAAGACAATACCCGGGGGTGGCAACTGATGACCCCGGAGGAGCGCATTGATCATCAGGCGCGCATCCGGGGCTTCCGGACGCTCGAAGAGTGCCGGACCTACCAGTTGGCGCATCACCGCCTGATGGAGCAGCGGGCCAAGGACCGGGATTTGCCGATGCCGGCCGGCCGGCGCGATATCTGTGAGCATTTGAAGGCGGCACGCTAGCCGCGTCGCAACCATGGCGGAATCCTGAAATGTCTCGCCTGCGTACCCTGTCGCTTCCTGCGCTACTGCTGCTGTTTGTCGGTGTGCCCGTCTATTGGTCGTTTCCCGACGAGTTGCCGGTCTGGCGTTCGCTCGGGATTGTCGTCGGCTGGGCCGGCGGCGGCCTGCTGTTGTTCAATCTGCTGCTGATGGTGCGCGAGGTTCGCCTGGCGAGCCATCTGGGTGGGCTGGAGAGAATTACCGCCTGGCACCACCGCACCGGCGTGGCCGCTTACCTGCTGTTCCTGCTGCATCCTCTGGCTCTGGCTGGCGCCGGCTGGTCGGAGTCGCCCGCGCTGGCCTGGCAGGTCATTTCGCCGTTGGCCGCAAGCTGGCCGGTCTGGCTTGGCTGGGGCGGATTGATCTTGCTGATGGCCGGGCTGGCGACGACTTTCAGTCACCGCCTGGCCTATGGCACTTGGCGTTGGCTGCACAGCCTGTTGGGGCTGGGGGTGCTGATCGGTTTCATGCATGTCCTGCAACTCGGGATCAGCGTCGGCGGCTTGGCGGCCCTGGCGGCTGCTGTCTTGCTGCTGCTCTGGCGCCTGCTCCGGGTCGATCTTGGCGCTGCGGCGAAACCCTACATCGTGACTTCGGTGCAGAGTGTCGCGCAGTCGATGGTCGAAGTCGCGATGAAACCGCTGGCCATGCCGATCGACGGGGCGCCGGGTCAATTTGTGCTGGTCGCTTTCTTCCAGGGGGCAAGCTATCGCGGCTGTGGCGAATTCCACCCATTCACGATCAGCGGCATCGGACCGGAGCACGAGTTCCGAATCGGGGTGAAAGCTCTGGGCGATTGCACGCGGCGTATGCAGTCCCTGGAAGCGGGTGTCGCCGCCCGGGTGCATGGGCCTTTTGGCGAATTCCTCAACGCTTTGCCGGCCCGACCGCAACTGTGGGTGGCCGGGGGCATCGGGATCACGCCTTTCCTCGGCTGGCTGCGGCATCAGCCGGTCAGTCAGCCGACGCGGCTGGTCTATCTGTATCGCGGCCAGCGCGATGCCGCCTATCTCGACGAATTGACCGGGCTGGCGGCGAACTGCCCGGCGCTGAGCTTGCTGGCCGAAGCCACCGGGGCCGGTTTGCCGGATCTTGGCCGGGCGTTGCCCGACGCCGCGGCGCTGGTCGACCATGAGTGCTACGTTTGCGGCCCGCCGGGCTTGATCGATACGGTTTCCCGCGCCCTGCAGCAGCGTGGCGTTCCGCTTGAACGCATCCATTTCGAGCATTTCGACTTCCGATGACACGCAAACTCTATCTTGTTTCGACCGTCGCCTTCTGGCTCGTCGTGGTCGGGCTGGGCCTGACTTCCGCGCTGTGGAATCCCGCTGAACAGGGTGATGTTCAGGCCAAGGAAAAAACCATCTCGCCGGCCGAACTGGCCAAGCATGCCACGCCGAACAATTGCTGGATGGCCATCCGCGGTTCGGTCTACGACCTCAGCGCCTATCTCCCCGAGCATCCGTCTCGCCCCGACATCATCGAGCCGTGGTGCGGCAAGGAGGCGACGCAGGCCTACAACACGAAGACCAAAGGGCGGTCGCACGCGCCGTATGCCGACGAATTGCTGAGCAAGTACCGTATCGGGGCGTTGGCCAAAGCGCCCTGAGGAGCAAGCGGCCGCTAGGCGTTCAGGGCGGAAATCAGCGAAGCGACTTCCTCGGCCGAGTCTTTCAGGATGCTGTTGAGCATTTCTTCGCCGATCAGGACATCGATGTCGGCCGCGACGCCATGGCGCCCCATGTCGGAAAGCTCGGCGAGCGGCGATTCGGTCGGTGCCAGTTCGTCGGCCAGTAGCAAGGTGTCGCCGAGCGACTCGGGCGGCAGCGCGAGATAGCCTTCCCACATCGCTTCGATGGCTGTGCAGATCGGGGCGGGAACGCCGAGGGCATTGAGCACGGCGCGGCCGATCAGGGCTTCGCCGTGCTCGTGCCAGGCATCCAGGTTGCCGGTCAGCAGGCCGGGGAAGGCGGCCGCCCGGGAGAGCAGGTAGAAGCCGCCGACCTCATGCACGATGCCGGCGAAGAACGCCGCTTCCGGATCCTGGCCGGTGACGCGCTTGGCAATGACCCGGGCCAGTGCGGCGACGTGGGCGGTGTGTTCCCACAGGCGGGCAGCCAGCGCCCGATGCTCCGGCGCGCCCGACATGTCGCGCATTTGTCGGACGACCAGCGCCGTGGCCAAGGTCCGCAAGGTGTTGAAGCCGAGCCGCGAGACGGCGCTGCGCAGATCGCTGGAAACCCGGCCGGAAGGATTGTAGGCCACCGAATTGGCCAGCCCGACGACGCGGGCCGACAACAGGGGTTCGGCCGAAATCAGTTTGTGCAACTGGTCGATGGAGCAGTCCGGATCGTCGAGGATGCGCCGCACGCGCAAGGCGATCTCGGCGTGGGTCGGGAAAACCATGTCGCCCCGCCCGGCATCGGCGGCAATCGTATCGAGCACAGCCTGAACGTCCATGGTTCTTCCTTCTCTCAAATGCCCTTGCCGTACGAAGTAATCGCAGTGGCTATTCTATCCAGTGGAATGACCTGATCGACCGCATCGAGCTTGATTGCTTCCTTCGGCATGCCGAAAACCACACAACTCTGTTCGTCCTGGGCAATGGTCGTCGCCCCGGCGTCGTGCATCTCCTTCATGCCGCGGGCGCCATCGTCACCCATGCCGGTCATGATGATGCCCAAGGCGTTGCGGCCGACAAATTTCGCCACCGAGCGAAACAGCACGTCGACCGACGGCTTGTGGCGATTGACCAGAGGACCGTCGGTCACTTCGACCACATACTGCGCGCCGCTGCGTTTTACCGTCATGTGGCGACCGCCGGGGGCGATCAGGGCCAGCCCGGGGATCACCCGGTCGCCATTTTTCGCCTCGCGAACCTCGATGTCGCAGAGACCGTTCAGGCGTTCCGCGAACATCGCGGTAAATTTCTCCGGCATGTGCTGGACGACGACGATGCCGAGGCAGGTCGCCGGCAGGTGAGTCAGGACCACCTCGAGGGCATGGGTACCGCCGGTCGAGGTGCCGATGGCGATCAGTTGATCGGTCGTCCGTGCGATGGCAGCCGGGGCGCTGGGTTGGATCATGCTCTGCGTCGAGGCTTGCGAGCGCAGGTTGCCGAACGTCCCGCGCGGCAGGGCGTGCAGATTGACCCGGGCGGCGGCGCGGACGGCATGTGCGATGTCGGTCGAGGCATCGTTGAGAAAGGACTTCAAGCCGGCTTTTGGCTTGGCAATGACCGTTACCGCACCGGCCGCCATTGCCTCGAAGGTGGCGCGCGCACCAGCCTCGACCAGCGAGGAGCAGATGATCACCGGCGTCGGGCGCTCGGTCATGATCTTGCGCAGGAAGGACAGGCCATCCATGCGCGGCATCTCGATATCGAGCACGATGACATCGGGCCACTGCTGGCGCAGCTTGCCGATGGCAAATACCGGGTCGGCCGCCGTGGCGATGACTTCGATGCCGGGTTCCCGGTCCAAGGCGTGCGCGACAACCTGGCGCACCAGCGCCGAGTCGTCGATGATCATCACCTTGATGGCGTGGCTCACGCTCAGGTCTTGCGGTAAACAGTGGCGCGCACGGCGGTCAGGCCGTCGCTGATGCCATTCAGGGTTTCGGAATGGCCGATCACCAAGTGTCCGCCCGGGGCGAGGTGCGGCAACAGATTCTGCACCACCTTGCGTTTGGTCTCGATATCGAAATAGATCATCACGTTGCGCAGAAAGATCACCTCGAAAAGCCCCATTTCCTTGTCAACCGGAAGAGTCAGATTAACCTGTTGGAAACTGACATGGCTGCGCAGTTCCGGAACGATCAAAAAACTCCCTTCCTGGGCGCGGACGCCCTTCAGGCAATATTTGCTCAGGAAGTTGGGTGGAATGCCTTCGTGGCGGCCGAGCGGGTAATGCCCGCGCCGGGCCTTTTCCAGCACGTGGGTGCTGATATCCGAGCCGACGATTTCCCAGGGCGTGTTGGGCAGATGCTCGGCCAGCATCATGGCCAGCGTATAGGCCTCCTCGCCGCTCGAACTGGCTGCGCTCCAGGCCCGGAAGGTGCCCGTGCTGCGCCGCTTGGCGAGAATTTCATCGCGCAGGAACTCGAAATGCTTGGGTTCGCGGAAGAAATAGGTTTCGTTGGTGGTCAGCAAATCGACCATTATCTGCAGTTCCTCCGGATTCTGGCCTGAGGCGAGCATCCGGTAATACTGCGAATAGGTGTCGAGTTGATAGGCGCGCAGCCGCTTTTGCAGGCGCCCGACGAGCAGGACTTTCTTGGCATCGCTCAGGCTGATGCCGGCAATTTTGTAGATCAGACGCTGGAACAGCGCAAATTCCTGATCGGTGATCGGTGCGTCGGCCATCAGAAGAGCTCGATTTTCTTGTTCGTTTCGCTAGCGGGTTTACGCAGCAAGGATTCGGCATAGGCCAATTCTTCGCGGCGCAGCGATTCCGTCTTGATCAGGCTGGAGGTCACCCGTTTGCAATAGGCATCGCCGTTGGCCGGGACCAGCAATACCTTGCGCGACCACGGCCCGAGGAAATCGGACGCGATCAGCGGGATGTTTTCGCGGTCCAGCCATTCCCGCGTGAAATCGGCATTGCGTTTGCCGATCGATAGGGCGCTCGGCATGTTGGCGTCGATCACCGTACCGCCGCCAAAAGCCTTGGCCTTGATCCGGTGTTTGGCCGCGCCCTGGGCGAGCATCGCATTGAGCAGCGCTTCCATGCAGGCATCGCCGGCGAGCAGCATGTCTTCGTCGGCATGGGTGCTTTTTTTCATCTGTGGCAGCATGAAGTGATTCATCCCGGCTAGCGGCAGCCCGGTATCGATCAGGCAGACCGCAACACAGGAGCCGAGCAGGGTGGAGATCGGCCGCTGCGGCTCGATCGCCCACTCGCCGGGTTTGATATTCAGCGAGTGGCGTTCGATTTCACAGGAGGGGAGCGCGGCGTAGTCAATCATCCAGTGCCGGGCAGGTGAAATACCCGCGCCGCAGTCTCATCGCTAGCTCGCTTCGCTGCCGTTGTCGCCAACCTGGGTCAGCATGGCGATTTCTTCGGCCGACAGCACCCGGTCGACTTCGAGAATGATCACAAATTTGCCATTGACCTTGCCCATCCCGGAAATGAAATCGGTGCGAATCTTGGCGCCAAAGGTCGGCGCCGGTTCGATTTCACTGGCGGCGATTTCCAGGACCTCGGAAACCGCATCGACCATCACGCCGATATCCTGCTTGACGTCGCCTTCCGTCATTTCAATGATGATGATGCAGGTCCGGCGGGCCACCTCGGTCGCCTTGCCACCGAAGCGGCAGGACAGGTCGATCACCGGCACCACGGCGCCGCGCAGATTGATGACGCCGCGGATGAAGCCGGGCATCATCGGAATTTCGGTGACGGTGCCGTATTCGATGATCTCCTTGACGTTGAGAATGGCGACGGCAAACATCTCGCCGCCCAGCGTAAAGGTCAAATATTGCTGCGGTGCATTGTCGACCGCCGCGACGGCGGTCGGTGCTCGGGATTTACCCGGGCTCTGGACTGCTTGTCCCATAATCACGACCTTCCTCGATCAGAACTTCTCGAAATCGGATTCATCGACCGCCGCGCTGACCGCCCGGCTGCTCACCGAACGGGCGGCCCGCGGGGCGCTCCTGGCGGCCGGGGCAGCGTAATTGCCGTGGCGGGAAGCGCCGCCATGACCGCCCTGGTCGACCGAGAAGAATTCCATCAACTGCTGCAGTTGTCCGGCCTGGCCGCCGAGTTCTTCGGCGGTGGCAGCCAGTTCTTCCGAGGCCGAGGCGTTCTGCTGGGTGGCCTTGTTGAGCTGGCCCATGGCGCTGTTGATCTGGCCAACGCCGGTCGATTGTTCTTCGGAGGCCGAAGCGATTTCCTGGACGAGGTCGGAAGTCTTCTGGATGGACGGCACGATTTCGGTCAGCAGGTTGCCGGCGTGTTCCGCCATCTTGACGCTCGAACCGGCCAATTGACCGATTTCCTGCGCGGCGACTTGGCTGCGTTCGGCCAGCTTGCGGACTTCCGCTGCGACCACCGCGAAACCCTTGCCGTGCTCGCCGGCCCGGGCGGCTTCAATGGCCGCATTGAGCGCCAGCAGGTTGGTCTGGTAAGCGATGTCGTCGATGATGCCGATCTTGTCGGCGATCGACTTCATGGCTTCGACCGTCTTGCCCACAGCGTCGCCGCCTTCGCCGGCTTCCTTGGCGGCTTTCGAGGCCATCGTATCGGTAACCTTGGCGTTCTGGGTGTTCTGCGACACCGAAGCCGTCATTTCTTCCAGGCTGGCCGTCGTTTCTTCGACGCTGGCAGCCTGTTCGCTGGAGGACTGGCTCAGCGACTGGGCCGTGGCGGAAACCTGGGCGGAGGCATTGGACAGCGCGTCGGCCGCGGTGATGATCTGGGCAATGGTTTCCGACAGCTTGCCGATGGTGTTGTTGATCGCATCCTTCAGGACCGCGAAGTCGCCCTGGTATTGCTGGGTGATGGTCTGGGTCATGTCACCCTGTTCCATCGCGCCCATCACCCGTTGCACATCCTGGATCGGCGAAACGACGGCATCCAGCGTGTCGTTGACGCCCTGGACGATCTTGCGGAAGTCGCCCTGATGCTGGGTGGCATCGGCCCGGGTTTCGAGCTTGCCGGCTACCGCCGCGGCGGACAGCAGGTTGGCGTCGGCGACCAGCGCGTTGACGGCCTGGATGCAGGTGTTGAGGTTGTTCTTGATGAGGTTGAAGTCACCGTTGTACGAATCGGTGATCTTGCTCGGAATGTCGCCCTTGGAGATGCGATCGACGTAAGTGGCGGCGACGTTCAAGGGGCCGATCACGGCATCCAGCGTGCCATTGACCCCGGCGACGATTTTCTGGAAATCGCCCTGATGCTTGCTGGCATCGGCCCGGGTCGCCAGTTTGCCCTCGATGGCGGCCTGGCTCAGCAGGTTGGCATCGGCGACCAAGGCGTTGACGGCTTCGATGCAGGTGTTGAGGTTGTTCTTGATGGCGTTGAAATCGCCGTTGTACGAATCGGTGATTTTCTTCGGAATGTCGCCCTTGGCTATGCGGTCGACGTAGTTGGCGGCGACGTTCAAGGGGCCGATCACGGCATCCAGGGTGCCATTGACCCCGGCGACGATTCTCTGGAAATCGCCCTGATGCTTGCTGGCGTCGGCCCGGGTCGCCAGTTTGCCGTCGATGGCGGCCTGGCTCAGCAGGTTGGCGTCGGCGATCATCGCTTGAATGGCCGTCTGCACACTGATCACGGCGCGCACGACCTCGCCGATTTCGTCCTTGGCGGTACTTTCGAGTTTGAACTTGAGGTCGCCGACCGACATTTTCTTGGCGCCATCGAGCACTTCGCCGAGCGGTTTGGTGATGCTGCGGGTAATCAGGAAGGCGAAGATGACGGTCAGCAGCGTGGCGATCACAGCCAGGCTGATCATCAGTTTCTGGGCCGTGTCGGCCGCTTCTAGCGCTGTTTTGCCCTCGCTGGCCGTGAGTTCGGTCAGGAAGGTAATGGTGTCGTTGATGGTCTTGAAATATTCGGTTTGCTGGGCGCGAACCGTCGTCAGCATGAAGTCGACCGCTTCATCCCGCTTGCCGGCTTTGACCAGCTCCATGAATTTTTCCTGGAGCGGCACATAGGCAGCGCGGGCATCCTTCATGGCCTTCAGATGTTCCTTGCCCTTGGTGGTGGTGAACGTGGCGTCGAACTTGTCCAGGCGTTCGCCGATGATCTTGCGTTGTTCGAGGATCCGCTGTGCTTCACGGTTTACTTCTTCCGGCGATTTGACCAGCAGCATGTTGCGCATCGAGCGGGCAATGACGTTCAGGGCATCAACGATGTCATTGGCCTGGGCCGTCTTCGGGTTACGGTCGTTAACAATCGATTGCAGGTTGTCGCTCAAGGCGGCAAGACGCATGGTTCCCGTTGTCGCCACGGCGATCAGCAGTATCAGCGTAATGGCGAAACCGATTGCCAGCTTGGTTCCCACTTTAAGGTTATTCAACATTGCTTACCTCCAGGTTTAAACCGTGAAATTTGTTAGTTTTGAGTCGTTGCGCGGAGCAACTGCAAGCCGCCGCCCATCGAGTGTTCTTCGGCCCGCACGTTGCGCTGGACTAGGTTCTGTACGTCGAGAATCAGGGCCACTTCACCGGTCCCGAGGATGGTCGAGCCACCGATGCCGCGCAAGTGGCGGAAAATGTTCGAGAGCGGCTTGATCACGGTCTGGAATTCGCCGAGCAACTGGTCGACGACGATGCCGGCCTTCTGTCCGGCGTACTGGACGACGACGACGTTTTCTCGGGTCGGTCGCGCGCCTTCGATTTCGAACATTTCCCGCAAGCGAACAAATGGCAGGACTTCGCCGCGCAGATTGAGGAAAGCGCGGTCGGCGGTACCTTCCTTGAGCTCGATGCATTCGATGACCATGTCGAGCGGAATGACATAGGCCGATTTGCCGACGCCGACCAGAAAACCGTCGATGATCGCCAGGGTCAGCGGCAGGCGGATGGAGAAGGTGGTGCCTTCGCCCTCGACGCTGCTGACCTCGCAGGAGCCGCGCAGGCTCTGGATGTTGCGCCGGACGACATCCATGCCGACGCCACGGCCGGAGAGGTTGGTCACCTGCTCGGCGGTCGAGAAGCCGGGCTCCCAGATCAGGTTGATGATCTCCTGGTCGGAAAGCTGCTGGCCCGGTTGCACCAGACCCTTTTCGATGGCCTTCTGGAGAATTTTTTCTCGCGGCAGACCGCTGCCATCGTCGATCACTTCGATGACGATGCTGCCCGAGTCATGGTATGCATTGAGTTCGACCAGGCCGCGGCGCGGCTTGCCTTTCGCTTCCCTAGCGTCCGCCGGCTCGATACCGTGGTCCATCGAGTTGCGAACCAGGTGCATCAGCGGGTCGCCGATTTTCTCGACGACGGTCTTGTCCAGTTCGGTTTCGGCGCCGCTGATGACGAGGTCGATTTCCTTGCCGATTTCCTTGGCCACGTCGCGTACCACGCGGTTGAAGCGGTTGAAGGTCTCGCCGATCTGGACCATGCGCAGTTGCAGTGCCGAATCGCGAATGTTCTCGACGAGGCGGGACAGCACCGAGGTCGATTCCATCAGGTCGGTCTGGCGGCTGCGCGTGGCGAGCAGGTTGGCCGAAGCGCCGGCAATGACCAGTTCGCCGACCAGGTCGATCAGCTGGTCGAGCTTGTCGGCCTGGACCCGAATCAGCCGGGCTTCGACGGCCTTCTTCTCGCTAACCTGGCTTTGCTTGTTGATCGCTGCATCGACCACTTCCTTGTGGATGACCTTGTGCTCGACGAGGATTTCGCCGATCTGCTGCGTTCGTGGCGTCGCTTCGTCGTCGCTTCCGGTGATTTGGATTTGCTGCTGCGACAGCAGGCCATCGTCGAGTTCGGCCTGGGTCAGGGCGCCACAGCGGACCAGTATTTCACCGAGGCGCATGTCGTCCTCGGGCAGTTCCTTGATCAGTTTCAGATATTCGGCCTGCTTGCTGTTCGGCGGCAGGATGCGCAACTCGCAGTCGTCGCGGCAAAAATCGAAGACGTGTTCGATGTCGGCCTTGGATGAGCGCGTTTGCAGGCGGATTTCGAAGCCGAGGTAGCAGGATTCCGGATCCATTTCCGCCGCCGGCGGCATCGCATCGGGCACCGTTTCCAGTGCCGTGATCTCGCCGAGCGAACCGAGGAAACGGATGAAGGAGAGCGGGTCCATGCCACCGCGCAGGACGTCCGGGCCGAAACGCACCGAAATGTGCCAGCTGTCGGTATTGACGATGCCGCCGCCGGAGGCCTGCACGTCGCCTTCAGCTTCGACGACATTGCCGGCCGGTGCCGTCGGCTGGTGGTCGCTGGTATAGGCCGCCAATTCAAGCTGCAAGCGCTCGCCCGTGGCCTGGATCTCAGCGGCCGGGGCGGGCAAGGCGGCTTCCAGCGTATCGATCAGACTGCCCAGATGATCGCAACTGCGCAGCAACAGTCCGGTGAGGTCGCTGGACACCTTGATTTCGTTGGTCCGCAAGCGGTCGAGTACGTTCTCGACCTTGTGCATGAAGCCTTCGATGAAGTGGCATTCGATGACGCCGGAGGCGCCCTTGATGGTGTGGGCCGCCCGGAAAATGCTGTTGATGTCGTCGTGGTTGTCCGGATTCTGCTCCAGCTCGAGCAGTCCATTTTCCATGGCCTGCAATTGCTCGCGGCCTTCCTGAATGAATACGTTGGTCAGTTCGTCCATGCGCTACCTCACGCTTGTTCGTGGGCGGTGATGATCACCGGGTCGCCAAAAAATGAGGCGAGATTGCAGAAGTCGAGCGTCTGGCGCACCGCCGGGCTATGCGCCACGATGGTCAGCTGTTTGCCCTGTCGTCCGGCTTCCCGCTTGGTGAGCAGCAGCAGTTGCAGGCCTGACGTATCGATTTCGGCAACCTGCGAGAGATCCAGTTCGAGGGCATCGGCGTCGGCCAGCGCCTCGATGAACTGCTCTTTCAGATCCATGGCGTGATAAATCGTCAGTTCCTGGCTTATCGTCAAGCGTTTTGGGGTGTTCATGCGCAGCTCCGTCAGAACAACTCGATGTTGGATGAGGCTTGGCCGGAGCTCGCCGGGGGGGCGCTGACCGGTTGATGCAGGGCGTTCTTGTGGCTGATCCGCTGGGCATCCATGACGTAGGAACTGTACAGCTCATTGAGATGCTCATTGAGTGGCGTGTATTGGAAGTTTGCGTCCTCGGCCGCCAGAATGCGCTGCGCCAGGGTTTCGCAGTGACTGTCCAGCTTGTTC